>JBCBHC010000010.1:0-8720 GCA_038526075.1 Bacteroidota bacterium
TACGGCCACCGGAAATGGCATCCCCCAAGCGACGTACCACATAATGTCAGAGAGGGCCTGCGCTCCATAGCGCCTCCTCAAGTGCGTGGTTAAGTGATAGCCCAGCACATAGGGTCCTACGGAGTTGTGTTTGAAGGAGCCACAAACTTCTTTTTGATAGCCGAAGCCGCCACGCTCTAGCAAGTTAGCCCTGTAAAGGCGTGAGAAGTAAGGTAAACGGCCACGGCCGCCTTTAGTTAGGCTAGTTTCTATCCCCACCGCGTCCCCCTCAAAGAACCAATGCGGAAGCCAGATCCTACCCAGTATAGGAACAAGTAGCGGGCTCGCTATTTCGAGAAAGAACTCCCCAAAGCCATGCTGGGACAGCTTGGTAAACTGTACCGCATGCCTAAACTCATGTACTACTAATGCATTCAGCCAGTCTGACCCGCTACCTGCAATGCTATAACCTTGTGAGGGGAAGGTATATAGATTTATTCTAGCAGGGCCAAAGGAAGTTCCCCCATTACTATCCGCCACGTTGGTGGTTAGTACTAGAGAGTACTTGGCAGGTGGTGCATGCAGCGTTTTAGACACCGGCAGGTAGAGGTGCTCCATGATATTGGCCAGGCGGTTAGCCTCAGGCTGTATGTGTCCTGGAAAGAGGATGTTGAAGTGTGGAGTACGTATACGATACCACTGGTGGCTGACGAGAGGCGTCGATTGTACCTCTACGGGCTTCGTAGCGCACAACAGCAGTAGTAGGAGAAAGCATTGTCTAAGACAATGCCAGCTGTTCTGATAAGGGGAGCAATAATTACTATAGTACATAAGCCTATTTGGGTATGAGTCTGTATAGCGCGATGCCCAATAATGAGAAGATAACATTTGGCGTCCAGATGGTAAGTAATAAGTAGCTACCCTTCGCCTCTGCAACGCCTTTAGCAAACAAGAAGAGTGCTATGTAAGTTAGCGCGAGTATAAATCCAAGAATAATCTGTAGCCCTGTACCTCCCCGGGCCTTGTGTGCCGAAACTAGCATCCCTAACACGGTGAGGATAATGGCTGCAAAAGGAGACATGTAGCGTACATACTTTTCAATCACAAATAGGTGTACATTATCAGCACCCTTTTCTTTAAGTGATTTAATGTGCGTGGACAGCTCAGGCAACGTCAAGGCTTCGTGTAGCTTGGGGTTAATCGCAAAGTCATTGGGATGCAAATCAAACGTTTGGTCGAGAATAGCGCCGTGCGCGATCTTTTCCGTAAGGCCGTCAAGCTCTCTGCTCACCCAGTCCTGCAGCTGCCAGATTCCTTGATCAGGAAGCCAATAGATCCTTTGGGAAGATATTTTTCTTATTAGCCGGTGATCGCGAATAGTCTCCAGTGTAACATTAGTACCGGCATTATCATATGTGTAGTAGCGCTGTACGTAGAGGTAGGTTTCTGGATCTATCCTAATGTGTAAGTGCTTGGAAGTATTTCTTAAGCTGTGGTCTATATACTTTGTTTCAAAGTCTACCCTTAGTGCATTGGTCTTAGCAATCTGCCACCCCGTCAAGTAGAAGCTGCACAACGCAATCGCCATGGCCCCCCCAAGGTAGGGACGCAAGATGCGCGCGAAGCTGATGCCGCTACTTAGCATAGCAATGATTTCAGTATGCTGTGATAGCCTAGACGTAACAAATACTGTGGTGATGAAGACGGTAATAGGGGTAAGGAAGTTGAGAACAAATGGCACAAAAGCATAATAGTAAGTGATAATCTCTCTGTGGCTCACATTATATCTGATGTAGTACCCACTCTTCTCTAGGTAGTCAATTAGGGTAATAACTACTACTAGGATGCTTATAAGGAATATAAAGGTGAGGAAGAACTTCTTGAGTATGTAACGATCCAGAATCTTCATAGCCATTCATAATTTTTCCATGAGTATGCGCAGTATGGTGTTTTTCCAAGTTGCGAAGGTACCTTGTAGAATTTGTTTCCGTGCTTGCTTTACTAGCCAAAGATAGAAGGTAAGGTTATGTGTGCTCGCAATCTGTGCGCCAAGTATTTCTTTGGCACGAAACAAATGATTCAGGTATGCTCTACTGTAGTGCGTGCTCACATGCCCGCCTACCTGTGTATCGATGGCACTAAAGTCTTGCTTCCACTTTTTGTTTCTAATGTTCATGATACCTTGCGTAGTAAACAGCATGCCATTTCTACCATTGCGCGTGGGCATGACGCAGTCAAACATGTCTATCCCTAGCGCGATACACTCTAGTAGATCGCGGGGGGTACCCACACCCATTAAGTACCGGGGCTTGTCGATGGGGAGTACGTCGCATACCCAAGCGGTAACTTCGTACAGCATTTCATCGGGGTGGCAAACGCCGCCTATGGCATTACCGAACCTATCGGCAGTGGCAACAACCTCTGCGGACCGTTCCCGTAGGTCTTTGTAAATGCTTCCCTGTACAATAGGAAATATCGTCTGGTAGCTATTGCGTGCTGTAATGCTGGCATCAAAATGCGTACAGCAGCGTTGGAGCCAGCGGTGCGTGCGCTCCATGGAGGTCTTTGCATAGGTATAGGAACAGGGATGTGGCGTACACTCATCTAGAACCATGATAATGTCCGCTCCTATGCTACGCTGTATATCTACAGCTCCTTCGGGTGTGAAAGTATGTTTAGTGCCGTCGATATGTGACCTAAAAGTCACCCCTTCCTCCGTAAGTTGCCGGCGCTGTGCTAGAGAATAGACCTGATAGCCACCACTATCGGTAAGCATAGGTTTGTCCCAGCCTATAAATCGGTGTACGCCACCGGCAGCCTCCAATATTTCTAGACCAGGCCTCAGGTAGAGGTGATACGTATTGCCCAGGATAATTTCCGCCTGAATGTCCGTATCTAGTACCTGCTGCGAAACGGCCTTGACAGTCCCCGCCGTACCTACGGGCATAAAAATAGGCGTATGAATTTTTCCCTTGCTCGTTGTAATGACCCCTGCGCGCGCCTTCGACCGCTGGTCCATCCCATTGATTTCAAACTTCATACAATGCCTAGCTTCCTTGTTAAAGACAAAGGTAGCGCTTTTGGCAGGCGTGGCGAATACTACGTTCAAGTGCGGATAAGCCCTTACTAGGACAAAGAAACGTCTTGCCGAGCGGCAGCGAGGAGCCGAGCTATACCAAGATGTCTTAGACTGAAATACGTTGACCAGAAATGAGTTAATATTAACTCCAAGGGTTTACTAGTTAAAGATAGTTTTGTATCTTTAACTAGCAAACCCAAAATTGCTTGGAGCCCGAGTACACGCACCTCAATTATATGGATTTTTGCGTAAAGAAGATATCTAGATCGGGGTAATAGGCAGCTAGGTAGTTGTCAAAAGTAAACTTTATCGATCTCTAACTACCCACAATGGCATTTCTCTATTAACTTCGTCCGACGTTGGTCGTAATTTAAGACCATATTCATACATTGTTCATTAAAAAAAATCATATCATGCATAGAAAAATATCACTCATCATGCTGGCCATGTTGCCCATGGCCTTTAGTACACATGCGAAGCCCTCAAGTAAGCAGCCCCCGTTACCGATGGCGTGCCTAGACTCTGAATATCTCATGAAGCACATGCCTGAATATGCCAAAGTGCAAACTAACTTACAGGTTTATGAGGAGCAGCTGAAGAAGCAAATAGAAGCTGAACAACGCACACTAGAAGTAAAGCAGCATGCATTAGAGAAAAAGATGCAGGCCTACCAGAAGGTGCGTGAGGCTGCGAAACAGGAGGGTAAAAAAGAAAAAAAGAAGGCGAATGATGCTACGCTAAAAAAGCTTGAAGCCGAATTACAAGTGCTTTACCAAGAACTACAGCGCCTAAGCGTGAAGCTCCGGGAGCTAAACATGACATCGCAAGAAAAAACTTATCTGAAAGCGCAAGAACTATACAAGCCATTAGAGTTGAAGATTGCGGATGCAGCACGGGCCGTTGCGGAAAGACTTGGTTACGGGGCAGTACAGCCCAAGCAATTCTTTATATATGTACATAAATCCCTTGATATCACGAAGGCAACAGCCAAGGAGCTAGGCATCAAGGAAGAGAAAGCACCAGCGCCCAAAAGCGGCAAAAACAAGAAGCAAAAGAAATAACACGTTCTGAGTTGACACCTTAAGCTGGCGCGGAAACCATTTCCGCGCCTTTTCAGTATACTAGCTGTTTGATGCGTATTCCAAGCCCAATCAGCCTAGACAACAACTAAGGCTGCGGAGTACACCGCAAAAGGCTCGACCAGTTCTTTTATATTAAGTATCAATCTATCCTGGCTTTGCTCGTGATTGCTATATGCATCACACGTGCAATCCACACATTAACACCATTCTATAGCTAACGATGCTACGCAAATCACTTTTAGTATTTCTTGTTTGTGTTGTGAGCATGCTCGGTACCGTCCTTGGTTGGTGGTACTATACTGCTGAGCGGCCTCTTACTGGTGAGGTACCCTGTGTGGCAAGAGTACATGACCGTTACTTGCACAAGAGCGACGTAGACGAAATCACGAAGACAGCTGAGACGCCCGAAGAGCGGGTCAAACTGGCAGAGCAATACATTCAAACTTGGGTCACCAAACAATTACTCATTGCGGAAGCGGAGCGGTGTAACACATTAGATCAAGCAGAGATCGAACAGAAGCTGTCCGACTACAGGGATGCGCTACTTGTGCATGGCTACCTAGAACGGCTTGTCAATGATCAGCTCGATACGGAAGTTGCTGACCAAGAGATAGCAGATTACTACAGAACACACCAAGGAGATTTCGCACTAAGCGCACCTGTTTTTCGAGGGAAATGGGTTATTGTACCCAAGGAAATTGCGCAGAAGAGGCTGCGTCAACTGCTACTGCAGGCCACCGATGACGCACAATTGAAGGCGCTAACATCATACTGCTTCCAGTTTGCCAAAGAGTATTCCCTCGATACGCATACTTGGGTTGATTGGGAGAGTGTACTACACGGTACCCCTTTCCAAAGTGTCAGAAACAAAACGTATCTGCTTGCACGTAATAAGCTACTCCACCGAAGTGATGAGACGTACGATTACTACATTAAGATCGATGCCTACAAGCTACCACGTGCCGTGGCACCACTTGCACTGGTCAAAAACAGGATTGCCGACATCATCGTATATAAGCGGAAACTAGCCCTGGCCAACATAGTCAAACAAAAGATCGTCACCAACGCAAAAAGTAATAACCACTATACTATCTATGAATACTAAATACGCAATGCATGTGTATGGCATTCTGTCCTATCTCTTTCTCGCTAGTGTAGCCAAGGCTACATCCTCATCAGTTATGGTAGATAGTATCATTGCCAGAGTAGAGGATCAGCTTATCCTGCAGTCTGAATTAGAAGCGGCTTATCAGCAGTACTGCGCGCAAGCCAATGGCCAAGCACCTGGCCTCAAAGAAAAGATTTTAAAACAAATGATCGCCAACAAAATTATGTCTGTCTGTGCTCGGCAAGAAAACGTGAAGGTAACGGAAAGGGAGCTAGACGATGAGGCCGAGCGCAGAATTCAGTACATGCTGACGCAAGCGGGATCAAAAGAGCGTTTGGAGCAGCACTTCAGTAAGCCGCTCTCCCAGATACAAGTAGCGTTAAGGGAGCAGCTACAAGAACAGCTACTGCTCGAGAAACTACAACATAAAATTACTAGCACCATTACTGTAACTCCTGCAGAGGTCAAAGAATTCTTTGACGACTATCCTAAAGATGAGCTCCCTTACTATCCAGCCCAAGTCATTGTCAAGCAGATTATCAAATATTCACAGACCCCCGACGAGCTGGTCGCTGCACAAACTACTCTCCATCAACTGCGCCAGTCTATTTTAGAGGGACGTATTACCTTTCTAAAAGCTGTACAAGAAGCTTCTGAAGACCCACAAGCAACGGCCAACGAAGGACTCCTTACCGACGCGGATGGCCACACGCGCATCGCAGAAAGCCGTCTCCCATATGATGTCTACATGGCTGTAGAGTCTTTGTCGCCTGGCAATATTTCTGCTCCCACAACGTTTACAACGGAGAGTGGCCGGCAAGGAGTACGAATTCTACTGCTTCAGGAGAGAATGGAAGCACATCAAGCATGCCTAGAGCAAGACTACGCTGCATTACAGCAGATAGCGCTACAAGCTAAACAACAGCATGCCTTACAACAGTGGCTTCAGGATGCGCAGCAAAAAATAATTATCACCGTTACCGATGCGTATAAGCATTGCGCTCCATCGCATAGTCCTGGATCTTGAGGGAGCCTAAAGGCTACTCCTTCTTGTGCAGGGAGAAGTATCGAAGGCGAGAGACCCGCTCAATCTCGATTGCTTTTTGCGCCATAGTGATAGAGCCCCTCGCCCATACTACCTTTCTGGACATACTACATCTTTCCTGGGAAAGCTACGCAAGCATTACCTCTCTGCTATCACGTAGAGGTTCCCGCGCAACTAGACCACAAGACGGCACTTTCTTGTAGCCAGCGCGCTCCCATGCTACGCTTACTGGAGCCGAGAAGATAAGTTAGGGTGCAATGCGGCTAATTACAGGGATACCTTCTGAGCCTGCATAGATGATGTAGGGCATGAGTACTTCCACATTGTATATTGCAGCGGCTGCGCAGTTACAAAAAATATTTAGATTTGTTGGGAACGCTGATTACCAAAATAAGTATCCTTAATGAAATACAGTAGTTACTTCGAGCGTTAAGGTCGGCAAGAGGGCAGCTGTGAAGGCCCATTGGGCGATGCTAGAGCATGCTCTTACAACTTGCCCCCAGGTGTAAATACAACGTAGGAAGCTGCTAGACTCTCTAAAGCGATACTTTAAAAGTTGCTCCAACAAACCATGGCCACAGCTACTCTCCAGAAGTTTGCGAGTATATACGTAAGCACCCTTCGCAATACTTGTTATCAGTAATGGTCGCAGCAATGGGTAAACGA
Source organism: Bacteroidota bacterium (assembly GCA_038526075.1). GTDB lineage: Bacteria > Bacteroidota > Bacteroidia > Cytophagales > Amoebophilaceae > JBCBHC01. The sequence continues at coordinate 6,960 of JBCBHC010000010.1, forward strand.
TATTGTGATTGTGTAGGTCAACCGTTTTCTTTTGTGCTGCTAGTATACTAGCATTGTGATACTGCTACTCTTCACTTACCTTCTCATTATTTAAGAAGCCTGAAGAACTCTTTGTTATGGTAACAAAAACGATGGGAAGTGCCGTATACGGTGTTGATGCTTCACTCATCTCTATTGAGGTCAACATTGTAAAGGGGACTAAATTCTTCATGGTGGGACTGCCTGATAGTGCAGTCAAGGAGAGCCAACATCGAATAGAATCAGTATTCAAGCATCTAGGGGGTGAGATGCCCAGACGGCGCGTGATAGTTAACCTAGCACCAGCAGACATTCGCAAAGAAGGTGCTGCTTATGATCTTCCTATTGCGTTATGCATCCTATACGCTTCTAGGCAGTGCCAGTTTGAGTATCTAGAAGATTATGTGGTCATGGGAGAGTTAGCACTGGACGGAACTTTACGGCCTATCAAAGGGGCACTACCTATTGCCATGGAAGCTCGGAAGAGAAAGTATAAAGGCTTCGTCTTGCCCCAAGAAAATGCCTCAGAAGCTGCTATTGTCAATAACCTAGACATTATTCCCGTCCAGCATATAAAAGAAGCGATCGCCTTTTTTGAAGGAAGCAAAACTATCTCTCCCAAAGTGGTGGATACGCGCGCCCTATTTAACGATAACCTCGACGACTACGAGCTGGGATTTGCGGATGTACAGGGGCAAGACGACATCAAGAGAGCGTTAGAAATTGCTGCGGCCGGCAGTCATAACGTAATTATGATAGGACCTCCAGGAGCCGGTAAAACTATGTTGGCAAAGCGCATCCCTTCTATCTTACCCCCCTTCACAATAGAAGAAGCACTAGAAACTACCAAAATCTACTCTGTTATAGGTAAGCTAGGAAAGCAAGATGGGCTCACGACCACTAGGCCCTTTCGGGCTCCACACCATACCATTAGCGATGTAGCCCTGGTAGGTGGAGGTAGTATTCCACAGCCTGGAGAGATATCATTGGCGCACAATGGCGTCCTTTTTTTAGATGAGCTCCCTGAGTTCAAGCGGTCTGTGCTTGAAGTTATGCGGCAGCCTCTAGAGGAACGTCGGGTTACCATTTCTAGGGCTAAAATTGCGGTAGACTTCCCTGCAAGCTTTATGCTCATTACTAGCATGAATCCGTGCCCATGTGGTTACTACAACCATCCCTCTAAGGAATGTGTATGTGACGCTGCTGCTGTACAGCGCTATCTAAACAAAGTCAGTGGACCGTTGCTAGATAGAATAGACTTGCATATAGAGGTGACGCCTGTGTCATTTGATGAAATGACGGCGCGCAGGAAGGCAGAAAAGAGTAAGGATATCCGAGAGCGTGTAATCAAGGCCCGATCTGTTCAGCAGGAGCGATTCTCGGCACACCCAACTATTCATGCCAATGCGCTGATGCCTTCGGCTATGGTGAAAGAAATATGCCAGATCTCTAAGCCTGCGCAAAACCTCCTAAAAGCAGCTACTGAAAAGCTTGGACTCTCGGCCAGGGCCTACGATCGCATCTTGAAAGTTTCGCGTACCATCGCTGACCGGGGAGAGGAAAAGGCAATTAATGAATATCAATAAGCAGAAGCTATTCAATACCGTAGTTTGGATAGGGCGGCATGGGGTGGGTAACGGTGGCTTAGTATGGTGTTATGTGATGGGCGTGCCGTAGTGAAAGTCTTTACTTTCCCTACAAAGTGAGCAAGCTATTCTAAGCGTATTAGTAACAGATGAATAT
>JBCBHC010000010.1:8730-13416 GCA_038526075.1 Bacteroidota bacterium
CCTTTTTTGTGTTATACTTGGAGCTGCATACAACTACTTCTTCTCTTTCTCTACTACTTCTAGATATACTGCTCCTGCTTCTAGAACTCCTTTAATTGAATCCTTGATGTCGGCAGTTTCTTCCAGACCTCTCACCGCCCCAATGAGCCCTTCGAATTCGCCCTCCGCTAGCTTTCCTGCAACCTCTTTCAGCCGTGCTGCAAATTGTGCCTTACCCTTCTTCACAGTCACAGACTTGATTGCATTATCTCCTGTCGCCAATAGATCGCCAAGAGCTTTGCATTCATCTTCTTTCAGCTCTTTCTCTAACTTCTCGAGTTCGCCGAACTTTTTGTCAGATTCTTTGCTTCCCTTTTTAGGCCCACAACAAACAGTGCTCACTGTTACTGCAGCCAAAAGAAGCATATTTACAAAAATACTAGTTTTGTTTAATTTCATAATTGTCATGTGTTTATTCAGTGAATTAGTAATTGATAATGGTTCTGTTCTTCATTCAGGTACTCGATTCGCAAGATAGCATTTACACGTCTATTTCTCTCCCCTAGCTTAAAATGCTTCTCTTCTTGCACAAATATCCAACTACGTCTTATTCATCCAACTGGGACAAAACTACGAAACAAAAATGAAGCGACCAATAGGCTTCTCATGCATTTATTGATCTTGGCTATCTGGTTACTCGATCAACTGGGCTGGATAAAAAGGTGGTGTTACCAACATGCTGTCCCTCAAGCACCATACTGTTATCCAAAAATCTGCGTATTACGCTTTTTTAGCCCCCAAGGAGAATTTGTCGTATGTACATATTGTATTCTGAAGTAGCGAACCCGTATGATTATAAAAACTCCTCATGAAGGCTACGGGGCGGGTTATACGGCAACCTCACGCCAGTGGGCTACCACGTTGCGTACCCTGCTACTTTGTGATTATGCTACAGACTCCCCATCACCCACCGATCTTTTCCTTGCAAGTCCTGCCCAATCCTCACCTCTTTGCAGCCATGCTGTTCTAGCAAGCCAGCAGTAGCAGAACCGAAAGCTTCATTGATTTCGATATAGAGCTTACCTCTTGGAGCTAAGTGCATAGCGGCTAGGACCGTAATGCGCTTGTGAAATAGCAAGGGATCTTTGTCAGGAACAAATAAGGCATCTGCAGGCTCATAGTCTAACACGCGCCGCTGCATGTGCTTTTTCTCTGATTGCCGTACATATGGCGGATTACTTACGATAAGGTCCCATCTTTGGTCGGGGAGTGGCGTGTTTAGGATATCGGCCTGGTAAAACTGTACAGCGGCTCCGAGCTTAGTGGCATTAGTGCGGGCAGTTTTCAGCGCAGCTGGGGATAGGTCTAAAGCATCCACAACGGTCTCGGGTAGTTCTTGCTGCAGCGTAATGGCAATACATCCACTTCCTGTACCAATATCCAAAATACGCAGGTCAGCGGCTGCATGCTCTTCTATAATGTGCTGAACGAGTAGCTCCGTTTCAGGTCTAGGGATCAAGACGCTGGGGTTAACGTAGAAGTCTCTGCCGAAGAAGTGAGCAATTCCTAAGACATACTGTAAGGGCTCTTGCTGTGCAAGGCGCTGCAAGGCTACTTCTAGACATTGTTGTTGAGCAGTCGTTGTGGTTACAACAGCATCAAGCGCGAGCTGCACAGCATTTACCTGGAAGTAGTGCATAAGGAGCTGCCGGGCTATCGCCTGGCGCTCCTGCTCATCGCGGATGGCAGGTCGCAGCTGTTTGCAAAGTTTTTGATAGAGGACTTTACTTGAGGTAGTTATGGCCATGTGGCAATCAAGTTCTTTGTTTACGCGAACGCTAAAGGCTAGGGCAATATACCCGGGCACACACTGGGACGCTAAGCGTTCTCGCTACGAGTATCTCTAACACCGCATCAAAACCATTTTGAGCGACCGCGAGCCTGCAGTACATAGGTTATTAGGCCATGGCTGCTATCGATGTTTGCGTCGCATAACACGAAGGCTGCGTTGCTTTCTGACCATAGATTTGGTTTTTTTCTTATGGAAAGCTCCCTGATAAGTGGGATCAGTACGTTGCCGCTGCCAGTCCAGTGTGCGCGCCATCTCTTTCTGTTCCTCGGCACTTGTGGGCGTTACGGGCAAGTCATTGGGTAGAGGAGTAATGGGGAGCCTGTACTGCATAAGCTTCTCTATCTGTTTGATGTGGTACTCCTCGGTCTTATCCGCTAATGTAATTGCCTTCCCCAGCTGCTTCGCCCTGCCTGTCCGGCCAATGCGGTGTATGTACTCTTCGTGCATGACCGGTACTTGGAAGTTGATGACGTGGCTTACTTGTGCAATATCTATTCCCCGCGCCATGACGTCTGTGGCGACTAAGATCCGAAGTGCTCCGTTCCTGAAGGCATTCAGTGTATTGATACGCGTATTCTGTCCTTTGTTGGCATGTACCACGCCTACTGCTCCTTGTGCTTTACGCTGTAGATAGGAGGCTATCTGCGTGGCTACTTTACGCGTTCTGGTAAAGACGATGACTTTGTGGAAAGTAGCGGTGTCTTGTAGTAGGTAGGTGAGTAAGGCCGCTTTGGTGGCGGTGTTGGGTACGTGGTAGAGCTGCTGGGTTACTGTAGTCACGGGCGTTGCCGGTGGGGTGATGGTAATCTTCTGCGGAAATGCCAAAAATTCTTCTGAGAGCGTTACTACTTTGGGGGGGAACGTAGCTGAGAAGAGCAAATTTTGCCGCTTTGTAGGGATTACCTCCAGGATTCCTCTGAACTGCGGCATAAAGCCCATGTCCAGCATCCTGTCTGCTTCGTCCAGCACTAAGTACCGAATGCCACGCAAATGCACGGCACCGCGATGGTACAGGTCGAGTAGCCGGCCGGGCGTAGCCACGACTATGTCGATCCCTTGCGTTAGCGTCGCTACCTGTTGCTTGGTCCCTACCCCTCCATACAAACCCGTGTGCCGCAGGTCCGTGTGCTGGGCCAGCATGGCTATGTGCTCGTCTATTTGGAGTATCAGCTCTTTGTTAGGCGCTAGGATAAGCGCTTTAGGCACGGCATCTACGGCATGCTTGAGCTGCATGAGTAGCGGCAATAGATAAGCGGCTGTCTTACCAGTGCCTGTTTGCGCAATGCCAATGACATCATAGCCTGCTAGGATGCGCGGGATAGCTTGGACTTGAATGGGGGTAGGAGCTGAATAGCCTGCTGCCTCTACAGCTTTCAGTAACTGCTTGTTCAGCTTGAAGGCTTGAAAAGAAATAGACTGACCAGATACCATAAGCCCTGATTTATCAATTGCATGATGTGGCTCTAAAGCTCGCTTACTATGGGCCTGTGTGGGAAGTGGTATGCGTTACTCCTTGCTTGAGAAGCATTTTCATGAGCGTGTGCCTTGCCGCTTCGCCTTCTGGGCAGCCCGTAAAATCAAAGCGTCAATACTAGCATTAATCTCAAACCCTATCAGCAGCACCGCGGAGAGCATAAAGAGCCAAGTCATGAGTAAAATAATAACTCCGATGGAGCCATATATTCCATTGTAGTTGGCAACGTTGTTAACGTAATAGGAGAATCCTAAAGAAGCCAATAGGATAAGTAGCGTGGCGGTGAACGCACCAAGCGAGAAGAATGACCAACGATGCTGCACCGAGGGCGCTAAGTAGTAGATAGCAGATACAGCCATGAATAAGGCGAATGTTCCAACGATAAAACGTAAGGACAAAATGAGGTTTACATGAAAGCGAGAGGCAATAAGTCCATGCTCGACTATGTAGGTAGATAGCTGCTCGCTGGTCCCAAGCAGTACAATGGCCACAAAAAGCCCTAGCGATAAGATGATGGTGAGCAGTGTGGCAATGGCCCGCTTCCTGAGGTATCCACGCGGCCGATAGTTCTCATCCTTATGAAAGAGGTCGAATGATTTAATTAACGACATCATCCCATTAGTAGCGAGGTAAAGTGTGAAGAACCCTCCTAATGAGAGCAAGCCTCCCCTGCGTGTACCAATCGTGTCCTGTATGGTAGGCAACAAGACTTTGTAAACGCCCGCAGGCATCGCCTCTTTCAAGAAGACAATGATCTTCTGGTCCAGGTCAGCGATGGGGAAGTAGGGAATCACCGTAAAGACAAAGATGGTGGCGGGGAAAATAGACAGCGTGAAGTTGAAGGCCATAGCGTAGGCATGCTCCAAGATGTCATTGGTTCGGAGCCTCTGTAACAACGCTACAACAATTTCATAGAAAGAAATGCGGTACTCCCTCATTTGGATGTATAATTTACCTGTTACCGGCCGAATGCTGGAGAGGAACATCTTGCGTAATACATTTACAACTTTACGTGACGCCATGGAAGGAAGAATTTATCGGTAAATGCGTGCTTTATTAAGTGCTTGTCTATAACGCTGTGCATTTCTCTTGTGCTGCTCAAAAGACCGTGCAAAGTAGTGCCCGCCCGAAAAATCTTCTTTGGCAGAGAAGTAGAGGTAGTTATGTTTGGTACAGCTCAGTGCTGCATCAATCATGTCAATGGTGGCCAAGCCAATGGGGCCTGGGGGGAGCCCCTTGTGTTTATAAGTGTTATATGGTGAATCGATGGACTTGTACTTGTGTAGCACGCGCTTGGCCAAGGGATCTTTGATAGCCCAGAGTAACGTGGGGCATGACTGCAGAGGTATATTTTTCTTCAGGCGATTAACATATACCCCCG
>JBCBHC010000011.1:0-12466 GCA_038526075.1 Bacteroidota bacterium
GCCACCGCTACAGGTTTATCTGCCTTGGCTCCTTTGCCTTCCACCTTGGCGGCATCAGCTTTGTTGGGTCCTGGCTGAGCAGCTGTCCCAGGTTCGTCCACTTTACCTTTCGCTGCTTTCACCTCGGCCACCGCCGCAGGTTTATCTACCTTGGCTCCTTTGCCTTCCGTCTTGGGGGCATCAGCTTTGTTGGGTCCTGGCTGAGCAGCTGCAGAAGGTTTGTCCACTTTACCTTTCGCTGCTTTCACCTCGGCCACCGCTACAGGTTTATCTGCCTTGGCTCCTTTGCCTTCCGCCTTGGGGGCATCGGATTTCTGGGATTGTTCTTGAGCAGCTGCTTCTTTCGATTTCGCTGTCTTGGCGGCCGCCTTAGTCTGCTTTTGCTGCGCAGCTTTGGCTGCTTTCCGCGCTAAGCTCTCCTCCCGTGCCTTTGCCCAAGCATTCCACTGCTGATCAGCGGCTTCTTGTGTAATGGCTCCCTTTTGTACGCCTATCTGCAGGTGCTTTCTGAGCATTAGCCCCTGCGCAGACAGTAAGTTACGAACGGTGTTGGTGGGCTGAGCCCCATTGAATAGCCACTTGAGGGCGCGCTCTTCCTTGAAGGTGACTGTGGCGGGATGGGTGTTGGGGTTGTATTTTCCTACTTTCTCTATGAAGCGCCCGTCTCTGGGGGCGCGCTCATCTGCTACTACGACATCGTATATGGGATATCTTTTACGGCCTCCCCTAGCGAGCCTTATTTTTACTGCCATACATTTTCGTTTTCAGCGGAACACGTCCGCTACGGATTCGTTGGATTATCTATTTGCTTGTTTCATTTTTACTGTCTTGCGGCCCTTTCACTACCTGAACGACTGGACTATCGATACGAACGATCGGCCTTTTCTACCTTTCCTGTAGTTGACTACACCACTCTTCAAAGCATATAGCGTGTGGTCCTTCCCCATGCCTACGTTGACATCCGGGTGATGCTTTGTGCCTCTTTGCCTCAGTAGAATGTTGCCAGGGATAACCTGCTCGCCACCGAACCTCTTGATGCCTAGCCGCTTGCTATGCGACTCTCTACCGTTATCGGAACTTCCCGCTCCCTTCTTGTGCGCCATAGTGCTTTACTTTGCGATGCTTTCTACAAGGACCTTGGTGTAGTCTTGGCGATGCCCTTGTTTCTTCTTGTACCCAGTTCTACGTTTCTTCTTGAATACGATCACCTTATCGCCTTTTACTCGATCCAGGACCTTGACTGTAACCTGGGCTCCCTGAACTGTGGGCATGCCCACAGTCACTGCGTTGTTGTCGTCGACGAGCAACACCCTGTCGAAGGTGACCACGCTCCCTACGTCCTCTTTAAGTAATGGGGTGTATAACTGCTGATTCTTTGTGACTTTGAACTGTTTGCCGGCGATCTCTACAATTGCGTACATAATGCTTGGGGAGGAACTCTTTACAGACGTTGAAAAGAAACGCAAAGCTAATACGTCGCTACAACACTCACAACAGTTGTTTGAGGTGCTCGCTTTGTGAATTGTGATGTATGCACACCCCTCGGCCAAGCAGTCTGGAGCCGATACTTTTGCCCTCCAATAATAGTGCACTAAAGCAAGCATTGCAGGTGGATGTGAGCTACGCGAATTTTGCAGGGTGCGCCGCGCTGTGGTCATAAGCCCCCAGCCGCTAATGAAATTTATAGAACTACTTGGCACCTACCTATGCTTCCATTTAAAGCCAATAAGGCACTAGGCCAGCACTTCCTACAGGATAGGGCCACGGCGCAGGAGATCGTCGCGGCCCTTACGCTGGATGATGCTGCGTCCCGTACGGTACTGGAAATAGGGCCTGGTACTGGTGTACTTACCGATGTATTGGTTAAGCAGAACATCCCTACGCTGTATTTGGTAGAGGTAGATGCTGCGCTGGCAGCGCAGCTGCGGCAGCGATACCCTGCCTTGCACGATCGCATCATCACGGCGGACTTTCTACAACTGCCGCTGGCAAAAGTGGCATCTACGCCCATGCATATCATTGGTAACTTCCCTTACAATATCTCTTCGCCTATCTTATTCAAGATTTTGGCGCATCGGCAGCAAGTGCGGGAGGTAGTGTGCATGGTTCAGCAGGAAGTAGCTGAGCGGCTGGTGGCCGTGCCCAGAAGCAAGGCGTATGGTATCCCCAGCGTACTACTACAAGCCTTCTACGACATAGCGTATCTCTTTTCGGTGGGTCCGCAGGTGTTTGTCCCTCCTCCCAAAGTACACTCGGCGGTCATCCGACTGCAGCGTAACCAGGTCACACAGCTAGCCTGTGACGAGGCGCTCTTCTTTAAGGTGGTGAAAGCTGGGTTCCAGCAGCGGCGCAAGACGCTGCGGAATGCCCTCAAAGGACTCTTCCCCGTGGTCCGCCAAATGGCGTGCCCGTGGCTGGGACAGCGTGCAGAGGAACTTTCCGGGGAAGAGTTTGTCGCATTGACAAAGATGCTTGACGCTTACCTCGATCACTGAGCTATGAATACTCCATTGCAAATCATCCCAACCCGGGACGGCTCGCACACGCTGTACGTACCGGCACTGAGCGAGACCTACCACTCACTACACGGAGCCGTACAAGAATCACAGCATGTGTTCATACAGAATGGACTATTGCATTGGCTGCAGCAGCACAGTGCGTCCTCGGTTACTGTCTTGGAGGTGGGGTTGGGCACTGGCCTGAATGCATTGCTCACCTACCTGATGGCCGAGCAAACTGCGACTACTGTGCAATACACAGCGTTAGAGCCATTTCCCATTCCTCTGGCGTGTGTAGCTGGGCTTAACTATTCACGCCGACTGGCGGACAGTGGGCATATGCCGCTCGATGCGCTGCAGGCCGTGTTTGAGACGATTCACTCCCAGCCCGAAGGAGTTACTAACGCGCTCTCAAGCTACTTCGCACTGCAGAAGCTACACACTTCGGTGGCTGATTTTGCATCGCCACCTGTTGCGTTTGATCTTGTCTACTTCGACGCGTTTGCGCCCAGCAAGCAGCCGAGCATGTGGACCTTGGAAACTTTGTCCACTGTGGTACAGCTCATAAGACCAGGCGGGCTACTGGTCACTTATTGTGTCCAGGGCCAGTTTAGGCGCCACTTGAAGCAGCTGGGGCTAGCTGTTACTACCCTCCCGGGACCGCCTGGGAAGAAGGAGATGACGCGGGCTGTTTGTGTATAGGTCGGTCAGGCGCGTGGGTGACAGCGTACGTGTTCTATGCCGCGCGACGCTGAGGAATCCTCTGCCTCCAACCCACTACAGCTAGCCGCGGACTAGTCCTCAGCACTTGTGCATCAGTTTAAATACCAGCTCCTTCAAGAGCTGCTCTTCAGGGGTAGCGGGGTACTCCACTCCCTTGAGCCTTAAGTCCGCTTCGTGTAGGTAGTGAATGTTCTGTGCAGTCTTAGCCAGGGGGTAGTACCTGGCGGCTAAGACGTATTCGCCCACAAAGTAGGCGTTCGTTTGCAGGATCTTGGCTAGGGCTTCTTCCGAAGAGACTTTAGCATGATGGACTAATAACAGCTTGCTAAAGAAGGTGTAGAGCAGTGCTACGATGGGAATGGCCGGGTTAAGCTTGGGGTTGGCGGCCAAGTGGCGTATGATCTGCTGGGCCTTGGTACTATCGCGCCGCGCTATGGCTTTTTGCAGCTCAAAGGCATTAAAGGTTTTACTGATCCCCACATAAGTTTGCACCGCTGCATCGTCTATTCCAATGGTATCACCTAGATTAATGCGTATTTTTTGTAATTCCCCCGCCAGGCGCGTGAGGTCGCTCCCTACGTGCTCCTGTAGCATAAAGATCGACTTCTCAGTAATAGTCATTCCCTGCGCTTGCACATAGGTCCGTATCCACTGGGGTACGCGGTTCTCATAAATCCTAGGTGAATGAACTACTACGGCATGCTCGTGTAGGGCTTTGCTGACCGTAGTACGCGCATCGAGTGCTTTGTGCTTGTGGGCAAAGACAAGGAGGGTAGCTGGCTGCGGCGACTGTAAGTAAGCGGTGAGTAGTTTGCAACCTGTGTCTTTGTAGAGGTCCGAGAGCTCTTGCGCTTCCTTGACGAGTACGACTTGGTGCTGGCTACCCATGGGGAAGCGGCGGGCATGGGTTAGAACCTGTCCTACGTCGTGGTCTTTGCCATACACTACTACTTGATTGAAGCCTTTCTCTGCCTCAGTCAGGACATGGTTACTTACGTAGTTCGTGATAAGGTCAATGTAGTAAGACTCCTCGCCGTGTAGAAAATATACTGGCGCATACTGCTGTTGCTGCAGCTGACTCATGACTTCTTGGGGCGTGCTACGCATGGTTAGAACAGGCGAACTAGACGTAAAGGTAGTGCTTGAGAGCGGTTCTATCTCTCCTGGTACAGGGTAACATTGCGCGACATTGTCAAATCAGCTAGCTTTGATTTTAGAGTACATAGTAACTTATATAAGTTAATCAACTCACGCTAATAAACCTTTGACTATGCCTTTACAAGTTGGCGATCAAGCCCCACACTTCTCAGGACAAGACCAAGACGGCCGCACAGTACAGTTGAGTGACTTCGCAGGCAAGAAATTAGTTCTATACTTCTACCCCAAGGATAGCACGCCGGGGTGCACACGACAGGCCAAGAATCTGCGAGATAATTATCAAATGTTGCAGGAGGCGGGCTACAGAGTGGTGGGGGTAAGTACGGACAGTGTGGAGTCGCACCAGAAGTTTGCTATCCACTATTGCCTTCCATTCTCGCTCATCACAGACAGCGACCATGCTATCCATGATCTGTACGGCACTTGGGTGCATAAGTCTATGTTTGGCAAGCAGTATTGGGGTACAGCTAGGACCACCTTCGTCATTGACGAGAAAGGAATCATTGCCAAAATCATCGACAAGGTAAAGCTGACTGATCATGCACAGCAGATACTCTAACGTATCGCAGCTGCTCGGATGCGTGGCCGTGATTTGACTACCCCAGCCGAGCCAACACTTCTCGGCACGCCAGGGAGCTGGACATAGCCAAAAGCTTGCTTGCGTGCTCCACGCGATACCCTATCTTTGCGATACTCATGTGTATGAGGAGAGGTGGGTGAGTGGCTTAAACCAGCAGTTTGCTAAACTGCCGTGCATTTTTTTGTACCGGGGGTTCGAATCCCCCCCTCTCCGCAGATCCTTTGGTCATCTGTCTACGGACAGGCTAATACACTCAGCTGTTTTGTTCACTAAGGGCTACTTCAATTGACATAGCAGCAGGGGACTCGTAGTCCAAGCTATTGCTCGCTGAAAACACTTTGCATTGTAAAGGCACTTGTACCCATTGCCGGAGGAGAGATAGCTGAACAAATGGATAGGTTCGGGATGTAGCGTAGCCCGGTTATCGCGCCTGCTTTGGGGGCAGGAGGTCGCAGGTTCGAATCCTGCCATCCCGACTTTGCATCAATCCTTGTTGGCCATTACCGTCTCCTATCCAGGCAAAAAAGTAGTCGCAGTGTGTGACCAAAGTAAGAGCCATAAAAAAGTGCATCCTAGAGCCAGCAGGAGCACTTTCACCAGAAGACATGCACCGACTAGACAACGCACTCGCACAAGTACTCGCCCTCTGAATACTTAATCCCTACCTGGGGTGTGGAGACTGGATTGAATACTCGCTTCGTTTGCACATTTCGCTTGCATCTGCCCCTCCTGTTCTGATTTCATCTGTCCCCCCCCTATTTTGAGTTAATGTCAACTCATTTTTGGTCAACGTACTTCAGTCTAAAACACTTCTTAGCCCGCTGCCTGGTATAGTCCCGCATAAATCCCGCCTTGTGCTAAAAGGGCTTGGTGTGTGCCTTCTTCCCGTACCCGACCACGGTCTAGGACTAAGATATGGTCAGCGTGCTGTACAGTGGAGAGCCGGTGCGCTATGATGATGCAAGTTCTGTCTTGCATGAGTGTGGTAGTAGCCCGCTGAACCAATTCCTCGGTCTCGGTATCCATAGAAGCGGTAGCTTCGTCTAGCATGAGAATACAGGGGTTGTATACTAATACCCGCGCAAAGGCCAAAAGCTGGCGCTGTCCCATAGACAACGTCATTCCCCGCTCCATTACGTTGTAGTCATAGCCCCCGGGTAGCCGCACTACAAGGTCGTGTAGGCCTATGAGTCGTGCAGCTTCTTCCACCCGACGCCTGGGGATGGTGCTGTCACCTAGGGTAATATTGTTATAGATGCTATCAGAGAAAAGGAATACGTCTTGCAGAACAAGACCAATGTTTTGACGTAGCGCCTGCAACGTATAATTTTTAATAGGCACCCCATCGATACATATGTCACCCTGCTCCGGATCATAAGAGCGCTCCAGCAGATGCAGCATAGTGGACTTACCAGCCCCCGTGGCACCTACAATCGCTAGGGACTGTTTGGCGGCTACATGAAAAGAGACATCCTCAAGTATATAATGCCCTTCCTCATACGCGAACCAGACATTCTTGAAATCGATGGTGCCTTGTAAACGCGCTAGATGATAGGTGCCTTCATCCAACGCTTGTTCACCATTCTCCAATAGCTGAAAAATTTTCTCTGTGCTTACAATACCTAGCTGCAGCGTATTAAAACGGTCTGCAATCAGATGTAGCGGCCGGAATAAGAGCTGGATATACATAAGGAAGGCCACAAGCTCGCCAAAGGTAGAAGTGCACTGTATGACACCCTTAGCACCATACCAAATGAGGAGGCTAATACTGGCGGAGTTGATAACGGCAATGGAAGGGAAGTATAGTGCGTAATACAGCACAGACTTAATATTAGCATCTCTGTGTGCAGCATTCAAACCTTCAAACTTCTCGGCCTCCTGCCGCTCCTGACCAAAAGCCTGGATTACAGTCATGCCCACAATATGGCTCTGTACGAATACGCTGAGTGCTGTAGCTGCTTTGACTATTTTATTGTAGACCTGTTTGTTCTTCTCTTTGAAAATGTAGGTGAGTACCCCCAAAAGGGGGAAAGTAGCTAAGCTAACGAGTGTTAACCGCCAGTTAGTATACAACATTAGGCCAACCATTGCGGTTACCTGCAGCAGGTCGCCAAGTAATGCAGCCATCCCCTGACTGAACACCTCTAGTAAGTTGGAAGTATCCGTGATCGTGCGTGCAACTAGCTTGCCTACGGAAGTATGATTGAGAAAATCGGCTTTAAGCCGCGCTACATGTGCATAAATCTTGACGCGCACATCGCTGACTATGTGCTGCCCCAGCCAGTCAGCCAAATAAGTACTGAAGTATTGTACTATCACCTGGGCAATGAGTAGGCCTACCAGTAGTAGTGTCATATGTACCAAGCCAGTGTAATCACCCTTTGACATGTACCGGTCAATAGTAACCTGTATCAGGTATGGCTGTAGCGGACCTAGCACGCCTGCGAGGACTGTAAGTAAGATAAGTAGATAGAATATGCTACGGTAGGGCTTGACAAACATAAGTAGCTTGCGCAGTACCGTAGTATCCAAGAGAGAGCTGGCTGTAATTTTAGCGTTTTTCATAAAGCCCTAAAGTAGAGAAACGTTCAGGAAGGTATATCAATTCTTGGCAGGAAAATAGAATCTGGATAGGACACTGCCGCCAGTGTGAGTCCACATGCAGGCACTAGAGCAGCGGCCATATTTCTGGAATTTTGCTGTAGGAGCCGCTCGAAGGCTCTGACACATAGTTTCCCTGTACCAACTTGTAACAAATGACTGACGATAAAACGCACCATCCCACGTAGAAATCGATTGGCACGAATATAAAATACTAACTGCCCGAGTTCGACTACCCAACGTGCCTCCATCACGCAACACCGATAATGGGAAACAGCTGTATGCGCCTTACAAAATCCCCGAAAGTCCCTTTCTCCACACAGTAACCTAGCAGCTTGGTTCATTGTTTCTATGTCTAGAGGACGAGCAAAGAGATAAGTAATCTCGCACAGAAAAGGATTCTTAGCAGGTACAATGGCGTATCGGTAAGTGCGCGATGTAGCATCGAACCTGGCGTGCGCAGTCACTTGTACAGGGTGAATGGCTGTGACGGCTATACTAGGTGGAAGTAGTGCGTTGACTTGGTAGTGTAATCGAACAATATCAACCACATTATCGATGTCTACATGAGCAAATTGCTGCCGGGCGTGCACTCCCGTATCTGTTCTACCACTGCCTACCGTCACTACTTCGTAACCCAAGCACCTTGCCAAACTAGTTTGGAGTATCCCCTGGACAGTGGTGGCGTTTTGTTGTATTTGCCAGCCATGGTAGTGAGTCCCCTGGTAGGCAATCTCTAGAAAATAACGAGATAGGCTCATGAGCACTCTTAGGTTTTTATTTGTGGGCTACTACCTTTATTTTCGTGGAGCTTAAATTAAACAGATTATGACTGCTGAAAGTATTTTGATTACTGGATCATTCTTGCTTTTCGTGAGTGTCCTTGCTAGCAGAATCTCGACAAAGATAGGCGTTCCCACATTACTTATATTCCTGGCTATAGGTATGCTAGCTGGCTCTGAAGGCATAGGCGGCATCAATTTCCACAATCCGCAAGTAGCCAAAGTACTCGGGGCAGTTACCATCACCCTTATTCTTTTCTTCGGAGGGCTTGACACAGACTTTGATCACATTCGGCCTATTATACGGAAAGGAGTGTTACTGTCCAGTATAGGCGTACTCGTCACGGCCTTTAGTATTGGGTATTTCATCTACTTAGTTACCAACCTCAGTTTGGTAGAGAGCCTACTCATGGGCTCTATTGTTTCATCTACCGATGCGGCGGCCGTATTTTCTATACTACGCTCTAAGAACATCCACCTCAAAGACAATCTAGGCCCCATGCTAGAGTTTGAGTCTGGCAGTAATGATGTCATGGCTTACTTCCTGATGTGCTTTTTTGTAAGCATCCTGACACATCAAGGAGAAATAAGCCTCACGGCAGCGCTCTTTATGTTTCTCCGAGAAATGACCCTGGGGGGCGTAGCAGGCTTTCTGTTAGGTAAAGCCATGATCTTCATCGTAAACAAAGCGCAGCTAGCCTACGAATCGCTCTACCCTGGCTTAACACTCTCCATGATTCTATTTACGTATTCAGCTACTAACTCCATCCACGGAAGTGGCTTCTTAGCCGTCTACATCGCTGCTATTATGCTGGGGAGCCAAAATTTCCTGCACAAGAAGAGCCTTATTCGCTTTTACGATGGGATTACTTGGCTTATGCAAGTAGTCATGTTTGTGGTATTGGGGCTCTTGGTATTTCCCAAACGCCTTATTCCCATATCAGGTGTAGGCATTCTCATTTCTACCATGCTCATGTTTGTGGCGCGCCCTCTGGGAGTATTTCTATCGCTCCCTTTTTTCAGAGACCTTAATCTTAATCATAAACTACTTATTTCTTGGGTAGGACTACGTGGGGCAGTGCCTATAGTCTTCGCCACCTACCCGTGGCTAGAAGGGGTAGATAACTCAGACACTATCTTTCATTTAGTGTTCTTCATTGTCATTACTTCTGTACTACTACAAGGCACTACGTTATATCCCGTAGCGAAGTGGTTAGGGCTAGAAGCTCCTACTTCTAAAAAGAAGGCTGCTGCCATCAGCTTGTCTGAAGACATCAAGAGCGAATTGATAGAGATAACAGTACCTAAGAACTCTGAGGCCGCTGGACAAAAGATCGTAGCGCTGAATTTGCCAAAGGGCTCTCTGGTCGTCTTGATCTACAGAAAGCGTAAATACATTACTCCACGTGGAGACACTATGATAGAGGCAGGTGACAAGCTGATGATTATGGCGGATAGCAAACGGGAAATAAAAGCAGTACAAGCGTGTTTTCGGGTAGAGGAATAAGAACTTACTGTGGAACTGAGTAAGAGAATTCTGTTACTATGTACCTCTTGCCAGGCAGCCGAGTAGGGAGAGTTGTCAAGTAGATAGAGGTAGTTATCCTTCGCTTGTCACGGATACGTCCTATCAACTCCAGGAATTACTTACCTAGGGCAAACAAGCATTTTCTATAATTCGCTTCTTCTCACCGCTCTACAGCAGTTGAAGGCAGCTTTTACAAACAAGCCTTCTGTCAGCTTGCACTCGATATGTATGTACATTAGCTTTCCTTCTATCTAAATATAGTATCTCGAGCGCTGTACCCGACGCATTCATTTACACTAACCCAACATATTTATGCGATTTCGATCTTCTAACACACCTCATGATCATTTTTTCGCTCAGTTGATGAGCCGTAAGCCGGTGGCACATGCTGTCTTTGGGCGCTTCATGCCTGATGACTTGCGTGTGCAAGCCGACCTCTCGCTAATAGAGCCTGTAGAGAGTAAGCATATCAGTGACGATGGAACAGTTTTGTACAATGATGTACTATATCGCTGTCCTTTACTAAGCGGGCAGATGGTTTACTTTTTTGCGATGGCGGAGCAGCAACGCGACCCTGAGAGATTTATGCCACTCCGGATGGGTAAGTATGATATTGGTACGTTTGAAGATTGCTTTCGTCAGAATTGTAAGCATCTACCAATTATCTTACACTTTGTCTTCTACAACGGCCATGTTCCTTGGCCTTATTCTACGGCGTTTGATGATTACTATGCAGATCCCGTTCTGGGAGCAAAGTACTTTCACATCGCTCCTTTTATACTCATCAATATCCCTGAGTATCGTCTGGAGATGATCCAGGAGGACAAAGAGCTGGGGTTCTGCTTTGGGGCCTTTTATGCGAGTACGCAGCCAGACCCTTATAAGACGTTTGCAGATTTAATGAATGTTCCTAGCTTTGAAGAGCACATCAGGTGCTTGCCGGTGGAGGATAAATATATAGTGGCTAGGTATCTAGGTCACTTAGTAAGTAGGAAGAAGTACGCGCTAAAAGATGTGGTAGACTTGGTGTCCAACAACACAAAACAAGGAGAAGATATTATGATCTCAATCGCGCAAACATATGAAAGAGCGGCCTTGCGGAGAGGCCGAGAAGAAGGAATACAGACAGGAATGCAGAAAGGCCGAAGAGAAGCTTTATCACAGACAGCGCAGTATATGCTTAATTCTCTTCATCTGGGCCTAGAGCAGGTGCAACAGGCAACAGGACTTTCTAGAAAGATGCTAGAGAAGCTTGCGTTATAACGTCCTCAAATATGTTAAGGTATTGAGCTGACGGTTTCTTCTTTGGGTATTGAGCAAGAATAGTAGTAGAGAAAACTATTAGGATCTCAATTGCGCAGGTACATGCAAGGACCGCCTTCCAGAGAGGGGTGCTAAAAGGCCAAGAAATAGGGATGCGAAAAGGGATAAAAATAGGGATACGGGAAGGGTTATCACAAGTGGCTCTGTATTTACTTCATCATGGTCACATGGACCTAGACCATGTACAGCAATTTACAAGACTTCTTATGGAGGTAGTAGAAGGGCTGGCTGTATAAGACGTTGAGCTGTCCTAAAGAATGGTCTGAGTGGTGTGCTATGCACTGTAGTGCGTAGCATTTCTTTTTCCGTACAGTTACTCCTGCTAGCTGTTTTCAGCCAAAGCTTCCGCCGATGCTGATAGGTATATGCTGGGAGGTTTGGGCGCCTAGCCCTATTTCCTGCTCGCAGGTGCGCCTATGGAGGTGGGCATCGGCGACGGTGGTATCTGAAATTTGGTCTCTTTTACGTTCTTGAGTTCATATTTTTTGTTTCCCCTCTATCTCAGCAATGTGTTGCTCGAGATTTTTTTGTGGAGCCTGTCGTCTTCTTCGCGCTTTCTTATGCAGTAGTCTTGAGTAAGTCATGGATTACATACGCTCAGGCATAGTGATTCCTAGTATGCCCATACTAGTACGCAAAGTACGTGCGACAACGCTCGAGAGATAGACCTTTCGTTGCTTTAAGCCTATATCAGGATCGTGTAAGATAGGTACCTCGGCATAAAGTTTATTGTATGCTTTCGCCAGGTCGAAAGCGTATTGCGCTACCAGAGCTGGAGAGTAGGCTTCGGCAGCCTCTCGTAACCTGGTGGGGAACTTACACAGCAGCACTATCACCTCTTGTTCTGCCGGATGCAACGCACGGCCATGGTCTATGGCCATACGCTTGTATGCCACGCCTGTCTGCTGCGCTTTACGCAGAATAGCGGCTATACGGGCATACGTATACTGTATAGAGGGACCGGTGTGTCCCTGAAAGTCAATAGAAGCCTGCGGGTCAAACAAAAGGCGCTTCTTAGCTTCTACCCGTAGCAAGAAGTATTTGAGCGCCCCTAAGGCAAGGACCTTGTGCAGCTTTTGCGCTTCTTCCGAAGTAAACTCATCAATTTTTCCCAATGCCTGAGTATGTTCGGCTGCCGTTCGAGTCATTTCTGCGATGAGTTGATCTGCATCTACTACTGTCCCCTCGCGCGATTTCATCTTTCCACTAGGCAAGTCTACCATGCCGTATGAGAGATGGTGTACGTTAGTTGCATATCTTCGTCCTAGGCGAC
>JBCBHC010000012.1:0-11817 GCA_038526075.1 Bacteroidota bacterium
ATACAAATTATTTAAATACCGCCAGCTAAAATTGGTGTTGTTTGCATGAGCGGTACTCGTGCCCTTCTCTTACGCTTAATTCTTTGCTTTCTTTAAAGCTGATTGATCGTTTCTTTTTTGAGTACGTTCCAGTCTACAACTAGCTATGTCGTGGTGGTCTACTTTTAGATTACTAATAGGCCCTAAATCTTGACACAGTTTAGACGGTGTCGTCACAAGGATCTAAAAGTGTTGTATTGTGGTATGTAATAACTTTCGAAGCGTTAGCGCGATAAGGGCACATGGGAAAAAGTTCTAGAGGCACTCTCAGATAAACCAGATTTTCAATGGTTAATGATAGATGCTAGCCATATCAAGGTACATCCTCATGGAGTAGGAGCTCAAGGCGGTAATGAGGAGATGGGGCGTACAAAAGGAGGCTCAACACGAAACTACATTCGGCCGTGGATGCGACTGGTTGCCGCTCCGAGCGCTTATCACAGGAGATACCGTAGCAGATTGTAAGCAGGCTACGGCCTTAATAGTAGGCTTTAGCGCGGCGCACTTGTTGGCAGATCGGGGTTATGATACTAATGAGGTGTTGTTAGCAGCTAAGGCACAGAAAATGCGAGTGGTAATACCACCTAAACGGAATCGTATCAAGCCACGCAAATATGATAAAGTAGGCTACAGATTACGTCATTTGGTAAAGAATGCATTTCTACATTTGAAGCGCTGGCGTGGTATTGGCACAAGATACTTTAAAAGAGAAAGTTCGTTTCTGGCAGCAATCCAAATACGCTGTATGGCCTTATGGGCCAATATATCATGACGACACTATCTAGTCGTTTCTTATGGCTATAGGCTAAAAAAGATTAGTCAGGCACTTTTTTGCCTGGGTAATCTCTCTCACCTGATACCTGATGGCCTGAAAGTTCGCTCTGGCATCGATCCTCCTGGTCGTAATAGGCAGGGGCTTAAAATGCTCATACTTGAGCTTAGAGTGGTAAGCGCCTATAGGACTTAGGTTCATCCGAAAGAAAGGCTGATCGCTTGCTGCCACGCTGCCCAGGAACTCTCCAACCCCTAAGTCCATCGTCTCCTGCGGCGTCAGGATCAGCTTCTCTTTCTCATGCACCGTCTTGCTGTCCTGATTTTTAGCGCTTGTGTGTGAGGTAGTCTTGACTTCTCTTTTCCCTACCCGCTCGCTCCACTCTTTGGCTACCTTGTAAGCGCTCTTGCCGATAAGGTGATTAGAAAAGGTCTCTTGCAGCTCCGAGGCCCCCACAGCTGTGTAGCGCTTCTCCAGCTGAGCCATATTCTGCAGCGCTACGATCGTGGAAACGCCATACTTCCTAGCAGTTGCGGGCACCTCTGAAAGGTTAGGCAAAAACAGCGTAGGCAGTTCATCAAGCATCACAAAGCTCTTTGCTCTACCATGCCCATACATATTGGTGCTTAGAAAAGAGACCAGCATAGCTAGAATAGGTGCGAAGCTTTCTTTCTTCGTCGGCGTGTTGCCCAGACAAATGACGGTGGGTGCCTCAGGATCATTCACAACAGCCGGAGCATCATCACCACTCAGCACCCAAAACATCGCTGGATCCAGGAGCTTGTCGAGCATCACCTTAAAATTCGCCAGCACCCCTGCCAACTGCTCAGGCGCCCGCTCGTAAGCATCCAGGATGGGACTTGCGTAAAGGCGCGCTTCCGGGTCTTGCTGCAAAAGGGACATCAGCTCCTCCGCAGGCTGTAGCCCCGCTACAATAAGGTGCGGCAGGGTGCACTGAGAGGGATAGCGGTTGGCAAAGAGAATCGACAGCCCCTTTAAAAGCGCATAGGTGTTTTTGTACCAAAAGTCTTCCTTTATTCCTGGGGCCATGTTCAGCAGCAGCGTTCTGAGGGTCTGGCTCAGGCTGTTTCTGTCTTTGATGTAGCGGGGCGAGAGGGGATTAATGCGGCTTGTTTTGATTAAATCCTGAAAGTTGATGCTCACAAAGTGGGTATTTCCGCCGGTAAAGTGCTTGCAGCAATGATAAGCCAGATGCGAGAGGGAGTAGTTACGCCCCATGGCATCTGACGAGAAGTCGTAATCATAGAGGATCCCTGTATAGCCCTGCGAGATGAGCCTGTACATCAGCGGCTCAATCACAAACTTGGTCTTCCCAGAGCCAGGCGACCCTACAATAAATACCCCCAGCTCAGGGGCATTGAGGGGAAGCCGTTGTCCTCCCTTACCTAATAGCCATAAAGTATCTGTCCTAGCCTCCGTGGGGTTCCTGATCGCCTGATGCGTAAAAACATAAGGAAACACCAGGCAACAGGGAGCCAGAAAGACAGGAAACCAAAGACTGTAATAGGGGCTCAGAAGCAAGTAACCTACCAGGATACAATAACCCGTGATGACTATCATACCATCTCGAAAGCGCTGGGTCGAGAGGTAAGTCAGCATGTCTTTGAGTTTTGAGGCGCTAATGATCCAGGTAGCAAGTAAGTAGAGTAGCGTCGCTACAGGCCACGCGTAAGGCTCGTAGAAGTAAAACAACACCACAAAAAGGGGTAGGTGGTAAGGATTGTTTGCATCCAGAAAGTCCACGGCGCCCAGCGTGAGGAGCAACAGGTACACCGTCATCAGAGAGGCGGCTATCTTGTAAAGCGTTCTCATCTTATGCAGCCTTGAGGCGCTTGCCTGTTCCCTTACGCCGCTTCTTTGGCTTTACAGGCTCCCACTCCTCGTAATCTGCCTGCATGGCTTTTTGCAAGTCATAAGAAAATCCCTCAAGCGCAGTATGCCAGAAAGCCTTAGGAGGATGATGAACGGAGCAATCTATCTCACCCGTGAGCTGCTTTTTAAGGGGCAGTGCTTCTTTTTCATGCATGTACAAAAGCACAGGGGCATCTTTGTATGTGCTGAGGATAGACTTGAGAGGCGCTTTGATCTCCTGCTGCCTGCAAGTGCTGATGTAGGTAATGTCCGTGCTCTGCTGCGCTGATCTATGCAGAAATATATCCAGGGGGTCAGAGGTAATGACTACGGACTTTGTAGGCTTCTCAGCAGGCAGCACCACAAGGCCGGGCGTAGTGCCCTGGGCTTCATAGTGGCTGTGAAGGCCGTCCTCTTCGCGCTTGAGCTGATACCGGCCTACAGACTGTCCGGCCTGAACATCCTGCCCGCTCGTATATAGCGGGAAGACGAGCTCCTTCGCACTGGCCTCATACCCCTTCAGCCCTTTACAAGCGTTTTCCGTGATCGAAAGCTCTTCTAAGAGCGTGTCCTTGTAAGCAGGCGACTTGCGGGGAGAATGATCTGATTTTACATCTAATAGCTTAGAATTAGCCCTTACAAGGGCTAAGTAATCGTTCCAGTCCTTGCCCTTAGGAGGCACACTTACAAGAGGGACAAGACCTTCTTCTTCTGCAATGCCCGAGAGGGTATGACTGATCCGCCGGCCGGCCCGATCATTGTCTCTAGCAATGACAACAGACTGCCCTTTCTTTCTGGCCTCTCTAAAAAGATGCCGCACGTATGACTTAATATCACTCGTTAGGCTCCCACAGGTGCAGACACACATCGTGCCAGGGGCATTCTTTTCTCCTTGCAGGGCCTCTACCTGTCGCCAGCTCAGGGCATCCACAGGGCTTTCCGAGACGATGAGCCGCTCGACAGGCCCTGGCTCCCTCAGGACAGCAAGGCCCCTGGGAAGGCCTTTGTGGAAGTATTTACGGCTGTTGCCTTCCTTGTCAAAAGAATACTTAATAGTACTACAAAGGTGAGCTCTGCCCTCTAAAACTTTGTAGAGCTTGAAAATAGCCTCATGACTATTCATGCGCACCTGTGGGGCACTTTCGTAGAACTTCTTGTTGATCTGTCGCCGCTCGAGGTAAGAAGCCTCTTCACCAGGCTGCAAAGAGCGAAAGTGCGCCTCAGCAAGGGCCGTTTGTCGCACCGGGTCTTGCTCTCCCTGCCGCTGAAAAGGCGTGTTAGAGACGGGCAATGCTGTCACAGGCTTCAGAGAAATGGTCTCACCGGCCATCGCCTTAATATCTTCCCACTCCCAGCCTTCCTGCTGCAGGAGATCAATCAGGGTGCCGCCGCCGTCTTTGTCAGCCCACTTAAATACCCAATCGCCAGAAGGGGACACAGGACCGGTCGGGGCAATGATCACTCCATGCCGCTCGTGCCTGAGCACGGCATGCCGCCTGCTCGTTTTCTTTTTATTCAATTGCCAGCCCAGACGATTGCAGGCAAAGTCAATTAAGTTGATCTCCTGCTTGACCTGGTTAATAGCTGCCTGGGACTCTTCTCTCAGCCTCGCTTTGTAGGCTGCTCGTTGCGCTTCATTCATTAGACTCTCATTAGTAATGTTCACATGGCTTGCTTGTTGCCGGTGATGGAGAGCGGTGGTGGTGAGTCCTGTGATGCGCTCAGAGAGCTGATCACGGACGTTGTCGAGTTGGAAAATATTGCTGGCTTTGATGCTCTGGGTTGCCTTTTTAGTCTCAGCAGCCAGGCGTTCTACCTCCCGGTAGTAGTCTTCTGTAGGGACGTGTTCTCTGCGGGTGAGCTCTTTGGGAATGCCTCTGGCAAGGCCAAAGGGCTGCATGGCTTCGGCGTAGCGATCCTGATAGGCTCTGAGCTGACTGCTGCCGCCTGTAAAGTGTTTGGCTGAAAGGCCTCCCTCGGGGGTGATGGGTACAAAGACGCAATGAAAGTGTGGGGTCTTCTCGTCTCTGTGTAAGGTGAAGCGGACGATGTTTTCCTCTCCGAACTCATGGCAGGCAAAGCGGTAGTTGGCTTTTTTCCAGGCATCAAATAGCTGGGGATCAGCTTCGATCTCCTTCATGCGTGTGTGCGAGCCGGTCATGATGACTCCCACAGCGCGGACAGCATCATGGCGGATGGTTTTTGAAAGGCGGTAGCCAGAGGCAATGCGGGCTTCTACATCTTGGCTCAAATCACCTTTCTCGGAGGTTACCCACTCTTCTTTCAGGTGTGCCCTGCTGCCATCGATGGTCATCCCAAGCGTGCCTGCGAGCTCTTCATTAAGCTCGGTCTTTGCTTTCTGGACATTGCTCGAGATATGCTGACGATCGATGTGCGCACCGATGCCGCCTATCTTTTTGAACTTCGTGATGCGGAAAACAGCAAATTGCTCCATAGTACTCCCTGTCGCTTAGCTGAAAAACAGCTGCGGGGAGTGAGGAGAGAAGAGTCGGGGTGGAACAATAAATATAGCAAATAATGACGAAAAGAAAGCTTTATGTCGGCAGTTTAGTAATAAGTGTTAGTCAGCCGTTGCCTAATGGATGATTCTGCTAGTACAATATCCTCGCAAGCGCGTAATAGTAGCTAGCCTATCCCTGCCTTGAGTCATCGAGCAACTGCTGCTGAATAGCCTCGTAGCTGGCTAGCCAGGCCTCCGGGGTCGCGGTGGTAGGCATTGTCATCGATATGTACTACGTCTCTGGTCTTGAAGTCACCACCCCAGCGCAATACGGGGTCTTGGCGGATGGCCTGAATAAACGCATCGGCCGGCGGTGGCAAGACAGGCTGCGCCAGAGCCTGAGAGTTGAGGAACGTGGCCTCTGACCCATAAACCAGGTTCATATCAATGGCATGGCCAATCATGTGATTAGAGAAAGTGGCCGGCTTGACAATAGCCCCATTGACATGGCTTGTGGGCCTGAAGGAGCTGGTGATGTACAACTTAACGCCACTCTGGCGTGCATAGTCGTTCACCCTGGTGAGGGCAGGCAAGAAGTGCTTGTTGGCTGTGACCTTTTTGCCCATGAACTGCGTACCTGAAAAAGTCGTTAGCAGATTCTCTGACGGGCCCGGACTAGCCAGGACATTGGTGGTGGCCCATTGAGGTCCATAGAAAGGAGACAGCAGGTCGATGATCCGTTGTGCCAGGGGCAGTGTCAATGCCTTTCCGTCAGCAGAGAGGCGTTGTTGCCGGGCAAATTGTGCTAGAGCGCGGGCCGTGGCAGGACCATAGAGGCCATCAGCGCCGTATTGCGCCCACTTGAGGAGGCTCCCCATCCCCAGCTCATTGAGTAAAGTCTGCAAGGCCCCAACAGCGATGGTGTAGGGCGAGCCCTGGTAGTAGGCTTGTACAATGCGCCCTGCCTGAAGGTCGGCATAGAGTTGTTGCAGCTCGTCAAGGGATTCGTAGCGCTGGAGCAGCTTTTGGGCGATGGCGGGCGTTACTTCCTTGCCTATGCCAGGCAGGTCGTTGCGCCGGCAGAATTGGCGTACCGCCGCCGCCGTAGCAGGACCGTAATAGCCATCTGCACCATACTGCTCCCAACGTAGGGCCTTACCAAAACCCAGGAAGTAAAGCACATTCTGGAGTGCTTGCACTGCCGAGTGCTGGCTGGTGCCGCTACGCAGCGTACTGGCCTGGCCTTTGGCTAGCTGCTGAAGGCGTTTGGTGGAGGACATCGAGGAGCAGTAAGACTACTTATGGCTATTTTGTCAATTCTTATTTTTTAGGAAGTTCAATAAGTAAATCCTCTTCAAAGAAAGTCCCATGATGCAAAAGCTGTTCTCCTTCAAGCCAGTTCCTTTCAGGCTCATCATCATCTTTCTTAACTCTTAAGTCAGGTAGAGCATCTTTAACTTCGCTGTGTAACTGTGCTACGCCGTTTTCATCATAGGATGCATATCCATATTTTAGAAGAAAACGATCAATAACGCCTGTGGCATATATGAAAGTAACTTGAGTATCCTTCTCGTCTCCATCTTCTTCTATCCATCCATTCCTACCTAGAGTTCTTACTGCTTTCTCATTTAGATCTATAGCAGGCTCATAAGGCATCTCCTTCAATAAAAGAGCTCGTAATCCAAGACGCTTTTTCTGTTCATACAAGAAATAATAAGCCCTTCCTCGCTCAAACTGACCTCCAGCATTTGGATCACTGCCACTACCCTGATGGTGAAAGTAAGTAGGTATGAGCGGCTCAGATAGCGCAAAGCAGCCGTTTGTATCACGCTTGAATAGACTTGCTATATACCTAGCAGACTCTTCTATCGCAGCCATGGTATCAGGGATCTTAAGATCTGACAAGTAGGATTCTGCAAGTAATTTGTCATCATTTGTTGCAGATGAGTCCTGGTAGGTACCCTTTGCAAAAGCATAGCCGAACCCTGTCATGTAATCCGCACTTCTGTACTTGCTAGACCTACTCAAATCGTCTGGCCATAAGAAAAATTGATCATTGTTGTATTTACCTTTTGGGTTGCGGTCACTTACTGTTCCTAAACGAGGTCTATAATCCATACTCTTATGTAAGGTCCTTGCAAAGTTGTAGACTGCGGTCCATCTCCCTGCGGATTCAACTCCTAACCAATCATAGTTTGTCTTTTTCTCTGCGTTAGTATATTCTTTTACCTTTTTGTTGTAAGCGAAAGACTTTTCTAATGCATCTAACAATATGCCGCTCGGAGTCCAACCCTTTCTTTGACCTTCCTTATACGACTTTACGTAACGATTAAAATAAACAAAGAAATTTTCGGGAAGCTGATTTATTTGTTGCTTACGATGACTCTCAGCTTGCGCAGTAGCTAATATTGCAGCCAGGTGCTCCGTAGGGATATTATCCATTTTAACATCTTCAGGCTCTTCGTCTTCGTGCTCTGCTCTATAATTCTTGATTATAAGACACACCGAATCATTCTCTTCTGTAAAGAATTTTTTGAAATTCTCTTCTTCAGTATTCGTCTGTGATCCCATGGAGATCTCACCTTCCTCTCCACCCTCACTTTCACCACTATCTCCTACCGACCCACCTTCTCCTGATCCGCTTGGTGATGATGCTTCTTGCCCTTCGTCTCCTTCACTAGGCTGCCGCCCTTCTTGGTGAAGGGGAGCACCCCGCCCTACCTTGTTGGCAGCCAGCTGACGGGCCAGTTTCTTGTGCTCTTCTTCTGATAGTACGCCCTGGTCGCGCATCTTCTGCAAGAAGGCATCGGTCTTGTCGTCCTCGCGGTTTTGGCTGGTATTCATGGCCAGCTGCAGGGCATTATCAGCATAGTGTTTGGCAGCTTCAATATTGCTGTTCATAGCACCCGAGGCACCTGCAGCTACTTGCTGTAAGGCGGCCAAAGCGTTTTTCTGTGTTTCGCTGAGCCCTGTTACATCTCTAAAGATGTCCGGGTTGGTGATGGCACTCAAAGCACCCGCCAGGCCTGTGGGATCAGGTGCATTGGGTACGTTTTGGTAATTAATAATGCTAGGCGCGAGCGGGCTTGCCTGCAGGTTACCTGGATCGCTACGACGACTGTCTGTACTGATGGGCTGTATGGCTGTGGGCTCGTCACCACAAGGCACTTCGTTGAAGCGCCAGAAGCGTGACTCGTCGATTTTCTCACAGCTGTTGCACTGCCCCATCACGGCCTCGGCATAGACCCCGCGGGTAGGCACACTCACCCTGAATGGTGGAATAGGCGTTGTAGGTTGGTAATGTGCCAGTAGATCGATAGGATTGCCTGATTCGTCTTCAGCCTGGAAGTTAGGATCCAGGTGTAGCCCCCGGGCTACGGGCACCACCAAGTTGTTGCCCACAATACCAATCAGCTTGTTTTCGATGACCGAAGCAACGCTCTTGCCTCCTGAGTTGGGTGCAATGAACCCATCTAACATCATGTAGCGCTTGTTGGGATCCATGTAGTACCACAGTAGCTGGTGGTAGTACTCGGTATATTCGTTGACGTGCGCAATCAGGCGGTTGGCCAGTACGTAGTCTTGTTGCAGCGGGTGAACACTCTCTTGCCCGTTGAGTGGAGTAGCAAAGTCGGGCATGTCAGTGGCCGTGACATCCACAGGCGCTAGTAGTTGGCTGCGGAAAAGGTAATCATTCAAGTGGGCCGTGCGGTAGCGTGCCTGGCTGTGAACTAAGCGGACATGAGAGCCGGCAGGCAATGCAAGGGCCTCTGCTGCCTCGGTCGTAGGCATCTCAAAGTGAATCCGTGCTATATCTGCCCTGCTCAGGGGGTTACCCGTCAGGTCTTTGGCATTGAAGCGTAATTTAAGATGAGAGCGGGTATGGACTTGCAAGGCTTTGGTAGAGCGCGCCTGGTAGGAGCCCTCTAAAGCCCAATACACTGGTAGCACAGTCCGATTGCCCGAGGTATCTTCTATGATGACTTTTGTAGCTTGCAAGAAATTCTCTACAAGCTGAGGGGCTACGTAGCTCTGGAAATACTTTTCGCGTTCTGCTTGTGATTTCTCTTCCTGCATGGCTGCCACTTCAGAGAGGCTGATGCCTAAGAAGCGACTTACAGACTGCCAAGCAGCGGGGTCAAAGGTTCGTTGCTCATCTTGCTGGTCTTCGGGTCTGTTAATAACAATGTCCAGCGTCAGCTCGCCTTCTAAGCGCTGGATAAGCTCCTGAGCCATATTCTGAACGCCTGCCTGGGCCAGGTGGTCTTTAATGCGCTCTAAAGCTTCGAAGCCGCCTTGCAAGGTTCTGTCTCGCAGTACATAGCGGAGTGTATGCTGCCAGCGCAAGAGCTTCTCTGTAGTAAAAGGTGTAATCTCAAAGGGGATGAACAAACACTCCTGCACATCGGCTAGTTGCTGCTCGATGGCAAAGTGACGCAGTACTTCGAAGTACTGTATGGTGATGGCATGGCAGTGATTATGGTTGGCAATGACCTCGGTCTGCGCGCGCATCGCTTCGCCCTGGCGCACTGCCTGCACGACTGTAGCCCGCTGACTACGGACCGCACTGGAGCTTTGCATGATAGAGTCACGGTATTGCTGCATGGCTTTACCTGATAAATTGCGAGCGCCTTGCTGGAATGACTGCGCAGAGCTCTGGCTTTGTGCTGACTGGCGACCCGAAGAAAAACTCATGCCGCCGGAAACACTAACAGCCCCGTTTGAACCTGATCCGCCAATATTCGCTGAAAAGCCTCTTGTCTTGGACTCGGAACTCATTGAGCTACTAGAGTTGCCAGATACCACTTCGTTCATGGCTGTGTTGACAATGTCAGTCACGTCTCTGTCACGATCCAGGTGGGCATCGAGCCTTTCGCTGACACTGGTGGAGTCTTCTCGAGAGGCGCTCTCTTGTCGGTCCCAATCAAAAATGGCAATCTGCTTTTTTTGACAAGGCGCTAGCGGCAGGCTGTAGAGTAGATCACCTAGCGAGTAGCCATCTGCCTTCCAGGTCTGCTTGAAGTTGAGAATATGGCCATGGGCAATGGTCGTGTTTTGATAGTAGGTAGCTGTTTCGTCCCAGTCAACGGGGTTGCGGCTATTTAACTCTCCGCGGCCTTGGCTTCCTTTGGCAAAATGGACATTGATAAAATCGTAGAGTGCCTCAGGGTTTTGAGGCACTTTGTTGTACTCTTCTCTGTACTCTTCCAGCGCAAGCTTGAAGAACTGGTATAGCACTACTTCTGTGTCGGCACGGTCGCCATACACCCCTTGGTAAGCTGCTCCTATTCTTTCCTGGAGTTCGACGATGGGGTTAGTAGGGTAAGCCTTGGAAGGATTGTTGGTGGCATAGCTCACCAGATCGGTACTAAATACCCACCACTTTCCTCCATCTTGTTCCTTGATGTTATTCAAGTGCGCCCTCATGGCAGCAGATGTGCCTTGTGATGCATTATTCGCCACATAATTATCTCGGTTCACTGCTTGATTAGCTGCTGGTTTTATGTCCTTAGTAGCCGCTGATTTTGTGTCCTTAGTAGCCACTGATTTTGTGTCTTTAGTAGCTGCTGATTTTGTGTCCTTCAATTTGTTTTTGGGGGCCATGGCAAAGAGTTAGTTGTAAGCGTTAGTTAATAAAACGACTCAGTTGATTTGTACAGATTGGTTGCTTAAAGAGGATTAGCAAGTATGTTGCCATCTGCCCCCTCACTAGTGCCAGGTACGTTTCGATTGGGCTCTTCAGTCGCTTCTCCTGCGTTGTTAAAGACTGGTCCGTCGGGTGATTTTGTTGCTTGTGGAGAACTGACAGCCACGCTGACCGTATCAGTCGCTGCTCCGTTACCCTGGGCAGAATTTCCGTCTCCATAACTCTCTCCTCCATAACTATTATTGCCTTGATAAGAAGGTAAGTCAGGTAGCTGAAGTAGTGGTGGGGCCGTATAACGCACTTTCTTGACCTCAGGCTCTGTTGTACGTACTACATGGTAAAACGTAAACTCTTCCAGGCTGCGGTTGGGGGTGGTAAAGCTGACACACTGCCCACCTATGTCGTCGGAGTAGGAGGCAGAGGCTGCAAGCTCTTCGGCATCTGGGAGTCTTGGCGGCTTTTTAGCCTCGTCATGGCAGCCACAGTCTGCATCTTTGTCCCCTTCTGCCTGTGCTATGGCTTCAGTTATAACAAGTAATGGGGAAACTAACAGTCCATCGTTGATGGAAATGGTGTGCTGCGCTCCAGAAGTATCTCCTAATAATTGGGCAAAGGCAGCGGTGTATCTCCCGCGCATGATGGGACATAAAAAGTAGCCTAGTTGATCGGTATGCCCATCAGTGATCGCCTTGTAGGAAAGTTCTTCTGCCGGCGTGGTGTCAATGGGTTGGTCAGTAGCATACACAATGACCATGCGGCCACTTAATGCTTGCCCTTCTTTAGTGATAACACGGCCTTTCAAACGGTAAGGCAGGATGTTGTCTACGTGGGGGAGACTGATTGCTACAAAAGGATCGACCATAATCTCCAGGGGAGCAGAGTCCTGGGCACTGGCACGCTCTGAGGATATATGCAAGGCGCTGTGAGGATAGGCTTGTGTGAGCAGCGGGCTGTTGTTAGGCGCTATGACTGTCAATGACACTTCTTCCTGACTAAGCGTATCGGGTAGTTCCAGCAAGAAAGTGC
>JBCBHC010000013.1:0-11656 GCA_038526075.1 Bacteroidota bacterium
CGTTTCCTAACAGGATATAAAGAAAAAATCCGAGTACACTTGATGCTAGAGACTGGCATGAATCGCTTGGGTATTGCTGAACACGAGATAGGCAAGCTGCTAGGGTTACTAGATAGCTCTACGACCATGGAAGTGGCCGGAATTATGAGTCATTTAGCGGCTGCCCCCAACCCTGAAGAGGATTCCTACACCCACCATCAGGCTAAGCTGTTTAAGCAGATGGCTAGCTGCATAGAACAGCACTTGAGAGTAAGCACAACCAAACACATACTTAATTCAGCTGGCGTTATGCGCTTCCCAGCGTATCATTTTGATATGATTCGGCTAGGCATAGGACTCTATGGCGTAGGAATGCCGGACAGTATTAATCAGTACCTGGAAGTGGCCAGTACACTTAAGACCGTGGTCTCACAGATCAAGTATATTTCTAAGGGCGCTACGATAGGCTATGATAGACGGGGCATAGCGCACGAGGATATGAAGATTGCTACTATTGCAATTGGCTATGCCGATGGATTTCGCAGAGCTATGGGGAATGGCCGTGGTAGTGTGGTGGTCAATAACTGCCTAGCCCCTGTGGTGGGTAATGTATGTATGGATATGGCTATGGTCGATGTAACGCATATACCGGTAGCTGTGGGTGACGAAGTAGTAATCTTCGGCAAGGACAGGCCCATTGCCGAAGTAGCCGAGGTCCTGGATACAATTGTCTATGAAGTGCTCACCAGCGTTAGTGAAAGGATTACAAGGATATACTACACGGGCTAACCGTCCACATAATGATTCTTGTCTTCGTATCAGTGCTTGCTGAGCGCTAGCTCTTCTTTCAAGAAGCGAGCGGTATGACTATCGGGGTGCTGCGCGACTTGTTCGGGCGTTCCTTCTATGACTATCTGGCCACCTTTCTGGCCTCCTTCAGGGCCTATGTCTATAATATGGTCCGCTACTTTGATGATGTCTAGATTATGCTCTACAACGAGTACCGTGTTGCCCTTGTCTACTAGCTGATTAAGCACAGTCAGGAGGTGCTGAATGTCCTGAAAGTGCAGCCCGGTGGTGGGCTCATCCAGAATGTAGAAGGTCTGTCCCGTGTCTCTTTTAGAAAGCTCCGTGGCGAGTTTCACACGCTGTGCCTCTCCACCCGACAAAGTGGTGGCATGCTGGCCAAGGGTCATGTAGCCTAGGCCTACTTCCTGGATTGTCTTGACTTTGCGCAGGATACGCGGGTATTTCTCAAAAAATTCTATTGCCTTGTCCACCGTCATTTCTAATACGTCCGAAATCGACTTTCCTCTATACTGAACCTCTAGCGTTTCGCGATTGTAGCGTTTGGCCTTACAGGCCTCACAGGATACATGCACATTGGGCAAGAAGTCCATCTCTATCAGTTTCATGCCTCCTCCTTCACATGTTTCGCAGCGGCCGCTCTTCACATTGAACGAGAATCTGCCTGGCTTGTATCCCCTTATCTTGGCCTCTGGCAGCTCAGAGAATAGCATCCGAATATCCGTGAATACGCCCGTGTAGGTAGCTGGACTGGAGCGGGGCGTCCTGCCTATAGGCGACTGGTCTACTTCTACCACCTTGTCTATATGCTTCAGACCCTGGACCGCTGTATAGGGCAGTGGTGTGGCATGGCTCTTGTAAACATGTCTTTTCAGGATGGGGAAGAGTGTTTCGTGGATGAGAGATGACTTACCGCTTCCCGAAACACCTGTTACGCAAATAAACTTCCCTAGCGGAAGCTTTAGCGTGACATCCTTCAGGTTATTCCCCCGGCAACCCGTAATGATCAGCTGTTTACCAGTACCCTCACGGCGCTGGCTCGGGACCGCTATCTGTTGCTTACCTGTGAGGAAATCTGCTGTGGTACTGCGTTGCTGCAAAAATTCCTCAGGAGATCCTGCTGCTACTACCTTACCTCCATTGCGTCCAGCCCCCGGCCCAATGTCTACTAGATAATCTGAGTGGAGCATGATGTCTTTATCGTGCTCCACTACCAGGATGGAGTTGCCTATGTCTCGGAGGTCTTTAAGCGCTTTGATAAGGCGCGCATTGTCCCGCTGGTGAAGGCCTATGCTAGGCTCGTCTAAGATATAGAGTACGCTTACCAGCTGGGTGCCTATTTGGGTTGCGAGCCTGATGCGCTGTGACTCACCGCCTGATAGGGTCCTAAGTGGCCTATTTAAGTGCAAGTAGTCTAGCCCTACATCCAGCAGGAAGCAGAGCCTTTTGCGGATTTCTTTGAGGAGCTCTGTGGCTATTTGTAGTTGCCGTTTGCTGAGGTGACTTTCTAGGCCTTGAAACCAGTTGTGTAGCTCCCTGATATCCATGCTCGCTAGATCGGCAATGTTTTTGTTATGGACCTTAAAATGCTGTGACTCTTTCTTGAGCCTGCCGCCATGACAAGCGGAACATGGCGCAACATGGAACAGCGTTTCTGCATCTATCTTGCTGTTTTCTTTAGCACTACGCTTGACTATGTAATCGATGACTCCTTCGAAGTAAGCCAATTCAATCAGTCTGCTTCTAGTTGGGGCGATATTCAACGGCGCATCGCAGCCATGCAGGATAAGCTCCAGCACTTTCTCAGGTAATTCTTGGATAGCCGTAGTAGTTTGTAGGTTGTGCTCTCTGAGTAGCGCAGTTATCTTTTTGTAGATAGCTACTTCTCTATAAGGGCCTAGCGGGGCTATGCCTCCCTCACTAATACTTAAACTCTTATCGGGTATGATTGCGTCAACATCTATCTGGCTCATTTCTCCCAGTCCATTACAGTGGGGACATGCACCGTAGGGTGAGTTAAAGGAGAATATGTTGGGCGCAGGCTCATCATAAGAAAGCCCTGTGGCGGGGTCTACCAGTGCTTTGGAAAAGTAGTGTACTACCCCCTTCGCGTCTTGTAGCATAATGCTTCCTTTACCTTGTTTAAAGGTCGCCTCCAACGAATCTTTTAAACGCTGCTTTTCGTCTTCGCTTACCACGAGCCGGTCTATAACTATCTCAATATCATGCGTCTTGTACCGATCCAGCTGCATCTTACGGCTGATATTCTGAACCTTACCGTCCACCCTTACTTTACTAAAGCCTAGTCCAGAAACCTGCTGAACGAGTTCTCTGTAGTGTCCTTTGCGGCCTTTGACTATGGGGGCGAGTAGCGTCACGCGTTGGCGCGCGAAGGTTTGAAGTAAATGGCTCTGAATCTGCGCTTCCGTTTGCTTAACCATTTTTTGGCCACTCAAGTGGGAGTAAGCATCAGAGGCTTTGGTAAACAACAGGCGCAAGAAGTCATAGATTTCGGTAGCGGTGCCT
Source organism: Bacteroidota bacterium (assembly GCA_038526075.1). GTDB lineage: Bacteria > Bacteroidota > Bacteroidia > Cytophagales > Amoebophilaceae > JBCBHC01. The sequence continues at coordinate 3,313 of JBCBHC010000013.1, forward strand.
ACCGTAGAGCGGGGATTTTTTGAGGTGGTCTTTTGCTCAATAGCGATTACAGGGCTCAGTCCATTGATCTTGTCTACGTCTGGCCGCTCCATGTTGCCTATAAAGCTGCGGGCATACGCCGCAAAGCTTTCCATGTATCTCCGCTGTCCTTCAGCATAAATGGTGTCAAAGGCTAATGAAGACTTACCACTACCACTAACGCCCGTGAAGACGATCAGCTTGTTCCTGGGCAACTTTACGTCGATGTTCTGCAGATTATGCTCCCGGGCGCCGAGTACTTCTATGTAGTCATGGCTGTAGGCCGTTGAGGTCGAGGTATTTTCTGGGGCAGTGTTCTGAGAAGGCCCCTGCGCTTCTTTGTCCATGATTATATTATGGATATTTGACTTGTTGAAAATGTGAGCAGCTAAGATTGCATATACGTGACAGAATAGCAATAGTGGGCTGCATTAGAATGTGTTTAGCTCTTTTTCTTTGGGTATCGAGACGGCGGGGCGCTGCTCTAGCAATTACTTTACAGTACCTTCTGTTTTATACCTACGCTTTTTTGACTTTGTCCACAAAATTTTATGTCCTTTGCAAGTGACTTCGTGTGCAGCGTTGTTGCAGAGTTCGCGGAACTTTGTGTGGAGTCCACAGAGCAATACCATACTGGAGTTAACTAAACTCTAGGCTTGGCCTTCTACATTTCGATCTCCAAGCGAAAAAAGTACATGTATCCTACGGTGCTAGCAGCTCTTGAGTCCTTTCGCCTGCGAAGGTCGCTAAAGCTAATTATTAAGATCGCTTACAGGCATTACTCATTTTAGGAAGCGAGCCGCAGATGCACGGGCACACTCTATTAGGAGGTACAAAGTAACGCGAATATTGATTATGTAAAGGTTACATCGTGCGTGATTCACTACTTTCGTAGACGCGAACACTGTAGGAGTGAAGACACAGACAAACAACTGAATTGACATGAAAGAGGCATCTACTCAGCTGCCAGTCGATGACTTTGTCACCCCGGCTTACAGCCGCCTTCTCTGCAACGAGGGGAGCTGTTAGGAAACAAACGCATGACATTTGTTTTCTGTATACTGCAACAGTGGAGTGGCTGCGTGATTACCCGGAATTATTTTTGAACGTTTAAATGATAATCATACTATGCAAAGATATCTACATGCTTTTTGTTATGCGTGCTATGCTCTCCTATTGGTAGGGATGCAACTGGCGTGCGGTAGTAGCCCAGTAAATAGCCCTCCGAATTCATCTAAACTTTCCAATGTCGGTGACCCCAGAACTGATTTCACGCCACCTACGGTTACTAATCAAGAGCTACGCCAACTCGTCAGTGAAATAGATGTAGATAGACGTGCGCAAGAGCTGATTGATCAGGGCATGAAGGAAGATAAATACTCTATGAAGGACTGCCTCACGACCATCAATAAGTTTCTTATAAGCATTGCTAACGGCCAGGAACTCAGCAAGATAGCAGGGCTTTCTTCACCTACACCACTTACCATTTTAGAGGCTGCTGCACGGTATGGGTACCCATCAAAGGTTATCCAAGCACTGCTGGATAGGGGCGCGGAGATAACCGCTATGGCTGTGAATCAAGCTGCTGAGCGGCAAGACAATAAAGTCATTATTCAGATCATTGGGCAGCTAGATACCAATAGCGCTAAGATTTCTACAGACAGTTTTGCTAAACTACTTACCGTTCCAGATAAGGAGCTCGTGAAGCTCGTAGTCAGCAAGGCAGACGTTAAACACCTTGACTTAGCACTGGTGGCAGCCAAGAGTCAGCTGCCAGCAGTAGCGTTAGTCATGAAGAACAATGCGATAGATGACGCCACAACAGCCGAAATTATTCAGGCGTTATTTGCGGCAGGAGCCCAAAAGAACTTCTCGTCAGGTTCTTACTTTCAAGTATGGCACAACAGCAATGGAAAAAAAGCGCCTAACTTGAAAGTGTTGGATGCGCTACTGTCTCAGCCTCAAATACCCCCATTTACCGACGAAGATGTGAAGGAAGTGCTGGTGCCTATTCTCAAAAAAACAGATGGAAAAAAAACAGCTAGAAAGCCGAGGTCTCGCAAAGGTGCGTTCGTGAGCAAAAGTCCGCGTAGTAGTGCTAATCGCTACGGTTCGAATTCTCCAAATAGGCTTGGCGTATCAGTATCTTCCAAGGCACGCCGCTATTCTGATCCAACATCGAGAAGAATAAGTCCAAGACTAAGCCCTAGCCCAAGCCCTAGGGCCAAAAAGGGGAATACTTCGAATGATTCTCCCAGAAAGTCTCCAAACAGACTTCAGAAGAATCCATGGGTTACGGCAGCAGTACGCATCATCAGTTCTAGGAAGGTTACAAAGGAGCAATTACTAACGTCCATGGAGGTGGCTGTTACACCAATCAAGAAAGCAGCGCGACGCCTTTCTAAGCCATCAAGTGTGCAAAACGCTCTGAGGAAATCACCATTAGGGATCGCTTATGGGTTAGGAATTACTCAGTGTAATATGTGGAAGCCTGTAGAGGAGGCCCTTAAAGGCATAGGCATTGAGAGGAAAGACATTATTGGGGCAAAGTAGTTAAATACTACGTAGTGCTGACTACGTAAGCAGCCGGAGCATGTGCAGTAGTTACACTGCCTGCGCTCAGCAACTCATCTGGTGCGTTAATATGACCGATACTTACGCGTACCTACAATAAGCTATACATCATGCATGAAGGAAAATTAGTAGAGAGGATCTTTGCTACTATAGAAACGGCTCAGAAGCTGATAGATATCTCTCCAGAGACGTTAAAAAGGCTTCGGGCATCCCAAGGGATATTACAGGTATCTGTTCCTGTACGGATGGATGATGGTGCCTTGGCCGTATTCCAAGGCTATCGTGTTCGCTACAACGACCTCTTGGGTCCCACGAAAGGTGGTGTGCGATTCCACCCAGCCGTTAACCTAGATGAAGTGACGGCGCTTGCATTCTGGATGACCTTGAAATGCGCTTTGGTAGGGTTGCCCTACGGAGGAGGTAAGGGAGGCGTTTGCGTCAACCCTAAAAATCTATCTCTGCTGGAGCTGGAGCGACTTAGCCGTAGCTATGTAGAGCAGATTGCCGACTTCATAGGTCCAAGACAAGATATCCTTGCGACAGATGTCTACACCAATCCCCAAGTTATGGGCTGGATGGTAGATGCATACGGTAAGATCAAACGGAAGCATACGCCTGCGGTAGTTACCGGCAAGCCCATTGCATTAGGAGGGAGTCAAGGGCGGGAAGATGCTACTGGTAAAGGGGCTTATTATTGCATCCAGGAACTAAGCAAGTTATATGGCTGGGAGCCCTCCCAAACAACGATCGCTGTGCAGGGGTTTGGTAACGGAGGTCAAAACGTAGCTAGGTTGCTATACGAGAGTGGCTACAAAGTTGTAGCCGTGAGTGACTCTGTAGGAGGTATTCATTGCCCAGAGGGCTTAGATATCACTGCTGCGATAGAGACGAAGAATACTACACGCAATCTCCCTACAGCGCATGATACTGGCCAGGGAGCGATCAAGACCCTTACCAACGCGGCACTTCTAGAGCTACCTGTAAAAGTACTCGTGCCTGCTGCGCTCGAAGACCAGATTACAGAAACCAACGCAGCCCAGATTAGAGCTTCCTGGATTGTGGAACTGGCGAATGGTCCTGTGACTGACAAGGCAGATACGTTATTAGCCCAGGCTGGCGTTCAGGTGCTGCCAGACATATTGGCCAATGCTGGCGGCGTCATTGTGAGCTATTTCGAATGGCTCCAGAACAATACTGGGGACCATTGGCCTGCCGTCACTGTGAACGATAGACTCAAGCAAATGATCACAGAAGCTTTCCGTCGTACGCATCAGATAGCCACTAAGTACCAGGTGAGCCTCCGGATAGCTGCGTACATAGCTGCCTTGGAGCGGATTAACCAGGCCGTGTTGGACTTGGGTACACAAGAGACATTCGCTAGCTACAGAGTCTAACAGCATGCGTCGAGCTGCAGCTCACGTACCCATCGCGCTGCGATATTACCTCACCGTGCTTCTTATCTTTTGCCAGGAAGCTGCCTCAAGCAGTTGCTACCATGGGGGATCTTTGACTGACGTCTCCCTTCGAGGGGCTCCATTGCCTGAAGGACTACCTGCGCTCACGTAACGAATAGCCCTGCGGTAATCTTGTCCGCAAGGAGCTTCCCCGCCTGTGTCAGAACCAAGTGGCTCCCTTGTAGGAAAACTAGTTTTTGCGTAAACAACTGCTTGAGGTAAGGCTTAGCTGTTTCCTGTAGGCAATAGCCATAATGCTTCTTCAGCCTATTCAGGTCACACCCCCACTGTGTGCGTAGGCTAGTCATAATATATTCGTTGGTGTGGTCCTGGTGGCTCAGTTCCTCTATTGTGCAGGGAACCGTGCCCTGCTGAATGCATGCGATATAGCGTGCATTGTGCCTAACGTTATGCTGCCGGGTAGTGCCATTATAAGAGTGTGCCCCCGGGCCAATGCCCAAGTAGCTCCCTTGTTTCCAATAGTTGGTATTGTGCTGCGCATAGCGACCACGCTGACAAAAGCTAGCAACTTCGTAGTGCTCATAGTGGTGCGCTGATAGTGTGTCTACTAGTGTGTTGAATTGCTGCACAACGATTTCTTCCTGTACCGCCCGTAGCTTTCCCTGCTGATGCCAGCGCCCGAAGGCCGTGTTAGGCTCTATCGTCAAGCAGTAGGCAGCTATATGCACGGGTCTTAGCTCCATGGCTGTGGCCAGGTCCGCTTCCCACATGGCTTGCGTCAAGCCGGGCGTGGCATACATTAAATCAATGCTCACGTTACGAAAGCCTACCTGGTACGCGAGCTCCACACTACGTTTCGCTTCCTGGCTGTTATGTGCTCGATTCATTGCCTGCAGCACTGTATCTTGGAAGGATTGTATTCCTATACTTAACCGGTTAATGCCCAGCTGCTTCCAAATGCGTAGCTTGTCTATCGTAATATCATCAGGGTTCGCTTCCAGCGTTACTTCTATTCCCGCTGGCAGCACAAAGTGTCGTGCTACTGCCTCTAGCAAGCTCGCTAGCTCTGGAGCCGTCAATAGGGAAGGCGTTCCACCGCCTAAGTAAACACTTGCTAGGGGAGCCTGGCACAGATAATCTCGCTGTAGCGACAGCTCCTCCGCGATGGCCTGTAGTACACCAGCCTTTAGGCGAAGGTTGGTACTGAAGTGAAAGTCACAGTAGTGGCAGGCTTGCTTGCAGAAAGGGATGTGTAGATAGAGGCCGGCCATGCCCAGGTAGTTTTAAGGTTAGGAGCAAGTATTTAAGCTATGCGACTCTTTGGACGGGATGTAGCGCTAAGCATTTTGCTACCTAGATAGATTATCCATGTGGTGGTTTTGCCACCCCAGCTTGCAGCCATCCTCTCTCTATTAGGAAGTGTATACACTATTGTATGCCGAGATAATTGAGATGATAAAGCAGCGTTGGGATTATTTTTTATACTTGTCCATGTTAGAGGTTGTAAAACTCCCGATAGCAATAGGCTCAAGCGATCATCGTTGGTGTTAGAAGAACCGATTTGCATAACTTGTCCTTCCGTATCTCAAGATAGCACATTAACTCCATGCCATCTTATTTTCTGCAAACCGATATAAAGTACCTCAAGGGTGTAGGCGAACAAAAAGCGGCGCTTTTACAGCAGGAACTCAACGTTGCAACTTTTGGTGACCTGGTGGCTTACTATCCGTTTCGGTATGAAGATCGTTCGGAGCTACACAAAATCAGCGCGCTTCATGAAGATATGCCTTTCGCGCAGCTCAGAGGCAAAATCGTACACATGCGTCATGTGCAGTCAGGCAAGGAGCGGGTAACAGCTCTCTTAAGAGATGGTACAGGTGAAGTTTCCCTAGTTTTCTTTAGAGGACTACATTGGATACTGCAAAAGCTCCAGGTTGGTGCCGTCTACACAGTGTTTGGTAGACTATCGACACACAACCATCAGTTGAATATGGTGCATCCTGAATTAGAACCATGGACACCTGCACAGGCATCTACACACAGTATACTGCCCGTCTACGCTACGACCGAAAAGCTTAAACGTCAGTACCTAGACAGCAAAGCCATCGCCAAGCTACAGCATACGCTGCTCCAGCAAGCCCCGGAATGTGCTTTCCCAGAAACACTGCCCATGACTTTGGTACAGCACTACGGTTTAATGGGCCGCAGTGAGGCTCTCACTAATATTCATTTTCCTGAAAATGCCGCTACACTGCAGCAAGCCCGCTTTCGGCTTAAGTTCGAGGAACTCTTCTACATACAAGTCCAGCTGCTACAGCTCAAGAAGGTACGGCTAGATAAGTATCCTGGGAAGGTGCTTGCCGACACGCAGCTATTGCAGCGCTTTTACCACACAGGGCTTCCTTTTGAGCTGACGGGAGCGCAGAAGCGGGTGATCAAAGAAATCTACCGGGACTTGAAGTCAGGCCACCAAATGAATAGACTGGTGCAGGGCGATGTGGGTAGCGGCAAGACGATGGTCGCATTTTTGAGCATGCTGCTGTGCATAGGCAGTCAAGGTCAAGTAGCCATGATGGCTCCTACTGAGCTCTTGGCTGAGCAGCATTATCGCAGTATTAAGGCACTGGCGGAGCCCTTGGGCATTGATGTAGCGTTGCTGACCGGTACTGTCAAGCGGAAAGCGAGAAATAAAATACTTGGTGCTTTAGCAGAAGGGAGGTTATCTCTTATCATAGGTACTCATGCGCTGCTTAACGAAGCCGTTGGCTTTCACAACCTGGGGCTCGTGATTGTTGACGAGCAGCATCGCTTTGGGGTAGCGCAGCGTGCCAAGCTGTGGACTAAGCATGCCGACTGTTTCCCTCATGTATTGGTGATGACCGCAACCCCAATTCCCCGTACGCTTGCCATGACGCTTTATGGCGATCTGGACGTATCGATCATTGACGAGCTGCCTGCAGGTCGTAAGCCTATTAAGACGCTACATTACTACGACGCCAATCGATTACGGGTGTTTCACTTCCTCAAGCATCAAATTAAGCTAGGGCGGCAAGTATACATCGTCTATCCGCTCATAGAGGAGTCAGAAAAGCTTGACTACAAGAACTTGATGGATGGCTACGAAAGCATCTGTCGTGCATTTCCCGAAGTACCCATCAGCATTGTACATGGCCAGATGTATGCAGTGGACAAGGAGTACGAGATGGAGCGTTTTGTCAAAGGGGAAACGAAGATTATGGTAGCGACTACGGTGATAGAGGTAGGCGTTAACGTCCCCAATGCGTCGGTGATGGTGGTAGAGAATGCAGAGAAGTTTGGGCTGGCACAATTACATCAGCTACGTGGGCGGGTAGGGCGGGGTAGTGAGCAGTCATACTGCATCCTTATGACTAAGGACAAACTGAACCCTAGAAGCCAAGAACGTATACAGACGATGGTTCGGACGCACAATGGCTTTGAGATTGCCGACGTAGACCTGAAGCTACGTGGTCCTGGCGACTTGCTGGGGGTACAGCAGAGTGGCATCCTTGATCTAAAGATCGCGGACCTGTCTCAGGATAGTCAAATACTACAGACGGCGCGCGAAGCAGCACAGCATATCCTGCGCAAAGACCCTACATTAGAGCAGCCCTGCCACACTTGTGTCCAGCAGCAACTAGCTCTGCTACAGCCTCCTACTGTAAGCTGGAGTAGTGTGAGTTAGCCTTTCCCGTGCTGATTCCAATTTGGGCTGTTGTCCTGCGCCTTGGTGGAGCCCATTAATCCAACGTGGAGGCTGTACGGAGTCCTAAATAGTTACACAGTGGCCTAGGCTACGTTGGGATGCTGAATCGACTTTTCAGCAAGCCTTTCTGACACTCGGATCACCCCAGAGTACGGTTTCGAATGACGAGGATGAGAAGCTGCATCAGGTGGGACACACTGCCATTCTGCTGTTGTTGCTCAAGCACGATCGAGATGGTAATTTCGCACCGAGAAGAAGGGTAGGATCTGTCCACGTATCTACAGTGGTGTACATCAGTGCCTTATTGAAGCTGGGAGCCTGGAGAAGGGGGAAGTAGCCAGATGATATTGACGCTTCACGGGCAATGTGCTAGTATTCCACAATACTCTTCCCAGCTCGCCATAAGATTTCGTTCTTTCAGAATCCTATTGAGTTGAGATGCTTTCTTTTTAAGCGCACTCCACTGAAGTTGCTTCATAAAATATAAACACTATACAGATATGATCAGAAAAGTTCCAGCATTAAGACAAAAAGTAAATTCAAAGTTTGACTTATTTTTCAGCATCAGTATGGACTCTGTCTACCCGCGTGAGCGTCTCATACTTGGCCTCAG
>JBCBHC010000014.1:0-11643 GCA_038526075.1 Bacteroidota bacterium
TTGCCAAGCTGAGGATACTAAACAGCTGAAGGCCTGTATGGCTCGGCTTACCGCCGTATTTGTTGTGCAAGTGATTACGCAGTGAAATTCTACGCTTCCTGCATAGGCGCGCACCAGGCGGACATCAAGCAACCTCAGAAGGCTTGCGCAACAAATACGGCGGTAAGCCGAGCCATACAGGCCTTCAGCTGTTTAGTATCCTCAGCTTGGCAAAGCTGAGGAGCAGGTTTTTCTCGCCCACGTCGGTAAAGCTAATGGTCGCTTTGCGGCCAGCGCCAGAAATCTCTATCGCTTGCACGGTGCCGTGGCCAAATTTAGGATGCTCCACCTGCATGCCCACCGCGAGCTTGGTCGTGTCGCTGGGTTGAAAATTAGCTGATACGGTAGCTCGCTGCTGGCTAGAGATAGCGGACTGATCACGCCGGGGCGCTTTACGGATGAGCTTGTAGGCGTACTGTGCCGTATTGGTAGCCTTGGCAGGGGACTGCGTGCTGACTTCCAGGTAGTCGGGATCTATCTCGGCGAGGAAGCGGCTGGGCTCGCAGTGCCTCAGCCGGCCAAAGCGGTACCGTGTGAGCGCGTAAGAGAGGAATATCTTCTGCTGTGCTCGCGTGACAGCCACATAGAATAGCCGGCGCTCCTCCTCCAGGTCAGCGCGGCTCTCTAGCATCCTCTGCAAGGGGAAGAGTTCTTCCTCAAGCCCCACAATGTAGACGTACTCGAACTCAAGACCCTTGGCAGCGTGGATGGTCATGAGGGTAATTCTATTCGTGCTGTTCGGGTCGGACTCGTCAGCGCTGGTGGCCAGGGCTACTTCCTGCAGGAAAGCCGTTAGGCTTACGTCTTGGTTCTCGGGGTTCGCTGTAAACTCCTTGATGGCGTTGAGTAGCTCCTGCACATTTTCGTATCTACCTAGTCCCTCTACCGTTTTGTCCTCGTGCAGCTCCTTGAGTATTCCCGAGCGCTTGGCTATGTCATTGGCAATCTCGTAAGCATCCTTCTGTGGCAGTTCGGTGGCAATGCGCTGAATCATCGTAGCAAAGTCCTCGATGCTCCTGGCCGTGCGGCCGCCCAAAAATTTAGTCGCATTGCATACCACCTCCCACAGCGGGATGCCATGGTCTGCCGCCGCTATCACCATTTTGTCTACGCTACTTGTGCCAATGCCGCGCTTGGGTAAGTTGATGATGCGCTTCAGTGCCTCCTCGTCGTTGGGGTTGATGAGCAGGCGAAGGTATGCCAGCAGGTCTTTGACTTCTTTCCGCTGATAGAAAGAGATGCCCCCTATGATACGGTAGGGGAGGTTGATCTTCCGCAAAGCCTCTTCCATGGCCCTGGACTGGCTGTTGGTGCGGTATAGGATAGCAAAGTCGCTGTTGTGGAGCCGCTTGTTGGCGCGCGTCTCGAAGATGGAGGCCGCCACCAGCCGCCCCTCCTCTGTGTCTGTGGCCGCCCGCATCACGCCCAATGGCTCACCCGTCATGTTGTCTGTCCACACGTTTTTCTTGAGCTGGGCTTCGTTATGGCGGATGATGGAGTTGGCCGCATGGACAATGTTCTGGGTAGAGCGGTAGTTCTGCTCCAGCTTGATGATCTCCAGGTCGGGGTAGTCCTTCTCAAAGTTCAAGATGTTTTGGATGTCTGCGCCCCTAAAGGCATAAATGCTCTGCGCGTCGTCACCTACCACACAGATATTCTTGTGCAACGTAGCCACGTCCTTGACTATGGTGTACTGCGCCATGTTGGTATCCTGAAACTCGTCTATAAGGATGTACTTGAATTGCTCTTGGTACTTATACAGGACTTCTATGTGCTGGTTAAAGAGCTGATATGTGTTAAACAACAGGTCGTCAAAGTCCATGGCGCCTGCTTTGAAGCAGCGATCGGCATACTTGAGAAAAATTTCCCCCATGCGTGGCTTACGCGCGCCTTCGTCATCCGCCTGGAAGACGGCACTATTCGCGTACGCTTCAGCGCTGATTAACCGGTTCTTGGCTCCTGAGATGCGCGAAAACACTACATTGGGCTTGTAGACCTTGTCATCTAGGTTCATCTCCCTGACAATTGCCCGAATGAGGGACCTGCTATCGTCCGTGTCGTAGATGGTAAAGCTGCTAGGATAGCCCAGGCGGCTGCCTTCTCTGCGGAGTATCCTGACGAAGACGCTGTGGAAGGTCCCTAGCCAGAGGCTTTTGGCGGCAGGACCCACCAGCTTCTCTATGCGTTGCCGCATTTCACTGGCCGCTTTGTTAGTAAAGGTCAGCGCCAGGATGCTAAAAGGATCTATCCGCTTTTCCTCGAGTAGATAGGCAATGCGGTGCGTCAGCACGCTGGTCTTGCCTGAGCCTGCGCCCGCTATAACCATGTAAGGCCCCTCGGTACTGGTTACTGCGTGCCGTTGTACGTCATTTAGATGAGATAGATCCATGGAAGGTTTTTGTGTGGGTGATTGAGCGATTGGAGAAATAGGTCGTGAGAAGCTCCTACATGCTATGTCTTATACCCCTCAGCAGCCACGTGTGCGGTTGAGCGTACGGCTCTCACGGGCAGCTAATCTCCATGTTTGTGATGAGAATTGAAAGGACTACCCATAAAATCTAGTATGGCAAGCCAGGGTGATGTCAGCAACCATTGACCCTGCGTCTACGCTACGCAGCCTTGCGTTGCTGGGCGTCGTGAAGGTGCCTCGGCTCATTGGCCTTTTATAGCGTCACAGAGGATCATGTGTTCGATTGGCTAACCCAACTCCTGCAATACCCGCAACGATTGCAGCGTGTCTAGCGCCTCTATGTGCAGCTGATAAAATCGGACTAGCGTAGAGAGAAGAGTGCGGATGGTCGCCCTGTCGGTAGCTAAGCCAGCCAAGGGCTGCCCGCGCAGTAAGGCATTGAGCAGTTGAGTATTCTGTGCCGATAGCCCCTTGTGCTGTCCTGCGCGCCGGAGCTGCGCCGCTATCTCTTGCGCATCTTTGATGCCGAAGCCCAGGTAGTGGCATAGCCGCAGCATGAAGGCGAGGTGAAATAGCGTATAGTTTTGCTGCTGCTCGTTGAAGTGGCCAATGGACTGCCACAGAAACTGAAAGAAGGGGGCATTAGACTCTTCCTCCCGGATAGCCTTGGCCAGTAGCTCGGCTAAGAACACCGCAATGGTGGCCTTCTGTAGATTGCCCAAGATACCCGTCATGGGTTGGCAACACCTGACCTCTGACACGCGCTGTAATCCTCCCTGTTTTCTGTGGTAAACGACCATGTCTAGTAATGTCAGGGGCTGGAAAAGCGCAATGCCGTACCGTGGCTTAGTTGTCCTAACGCGCTGTATCAGGTAAGACTGTACGCCAAAGTGCTCCGTCAGCATACGGACTATTAGCGAGGTTTCGCGGTACTTCGTGTGGCTCAGCACGATGCCTCGGGTCTTATGCAGCACTGCGTAATGGGATTGGAGTTAAGGAAATGCTGGTAGCTATCTACCCAGACAGCAGAACAACAGAGGACCAAACGATCCAGCTTTTGGAAGAAGCACTCAGCTGTTGGTCACAGCTCTCCCGTGGTCTACGGCATTCCTTTGTGAAAGAGCGCTGAACATAGCCCAGGGTAGTAAGTAGCAGAATGGCTATGGAGTATCCAAGGAAGTCTCTTTGGCCTGTCCACCTTTGTGTAAGCTGCTCACGCTAACTCACTCAAGGCCTTGTCTAGGGTGCTTTCTTTATGGCCTTTAGGAACTTCTTTCCACTTTCGGAAGTAAGCATAGCAAGTCTCCCACCTGGGGTAGTCATTGGGGAGCTTGCGCCAGGAGACGTCATTTTTTATCACATAGAGCACCCCGCAGAAGATATCGTACAGATCCAGCTTCCGGGGCTTTGTTTGCTTCCTAGCTTGCTCGAGTAGGGGAGCTACCTTGGCAAAATCTTCCCTGGTGATATCACTTGGATAGTGCTTCCTGGCTGCCTGTGTCCCACTTTGTATATCGTTTTTCATCTTTGTTGCCTTTTCAAAAATTGGCGGCAATTTAGGTACCAAGCCATGATAATCAAAGATTATTAACGTGCTCTCAGTCAAAAAATATTGATGAACTTCATTGTGCCGTACTGTGCTGCTGCGTTGTGCTAGGCAACAACAAAAAATACTAGGCACCCCAAGGTTGGCAATTGCATCCACTAAAATATTGCTTACTTTAGCGCCCCTGAAATACGGGCCTTATCTCCCCGATCAGACTTAGGTTGGCTCGAATGCGCGGAGCTTATATGTTTAGGCTCCAGAGAGGAGGCGGTGGCAATGCCCTCTTTGCCTCCGGCAAATGATTACAGTAAGTGTACGCAGTACTTTTTCTATCAATCTAAATCAATTAATCAGATGAAACATTTTATATACCTATCCACAATCGCCGTTACATTGTGCTCACTTGTGGGCTGTAAGCCAGCGTTCAAGGAGACGCAGTCAGGATTGCAGTACAAAATTGTACGGAGGGGGAAATTCGTCAAGCCCCAAGGCCAAGAGTATCTACTGGTGGCGATGCGCTATGAGAATGAAAAAGGCGAAGTGCTATTCGACACGGCCGACCAAATGCCCCCTGTAGCACTTATCCCCTGCAAAGAGGAAGACGAGAAGGATAGCCAGAATGGTGGCATGAAAGAGATCATACAGCGCTTACGGAAAGGAGGCTTAGAGGGGAAAATGACCTTTAAGGTCGTACCCGAGAAGTTTTTTGGGAAAAGTACAGAGAAAATGACCAAGCACTACCGTATCGATAAAGGAACCCGAGTAGTACTACACACGAAACTAGAAAGAATCATGACTTTAGAACAATACGAACAGTGGGAGAAGGAGCAGCAACAAGCGAAGCAGGAACGCGCAGCGAAGCAAACGCAAGAGGACACGCAGATAATAGAGAAGTACCTACAAGACCACAAGCTAGAAGCGCAGAAAACAGCATCCGGTCTGTACTATGCTATTGAAAAGCCAGGCAAAGGATCTACGCCCCAGTCTGGTAATCGCGTGAAAGTAAACTATACAGGATGCCTCCTAGACGGTAAAGTATTTGATACTAGCGTGGCGGCGGTAGCCAAAGAGCATGGCCTCTACAATGCTGCGCGCACCTATGAGCCAATCGCTTTTCAGTTAGGAGCAGGGCAAGTAATTAAAGGATGGGATGAAGGGATAGGACTGTTGCAGAAAGGAAGCAAGGCGAAATTACTTATTCCCTCCCGACTAGGTTACGGGAGTCAAGGGGCAGGAACTACAATTCCCCCCAACGCAGTCCTACTATTTGATGTAGAGCTTGTAGACTACCAAGCAGAGTAAGGCGTATCGTAGCAGAGTAGATAAGGCATCGGGTTATTGCTGCCGGCTAGCTTGATGCTTGAGCCACCGTGGGAGACAGATGACGCCGAGCAACAAGTATAGGTAGTAGGTAAACATCCTCCAGATAAAATCAGTTGCAAGCGTATACTCTCCTAGCGTGCTCTGGTAGAACTGTTGGAAGAAAAATTCGGCAGCGCCACTGCTACCTGGCGTGGGCGAGATAAGCATCATCACCCATAGCACTAAGTGTTTACTGAAAACGATGATGTGCTCGGAAAAGTTGAGCGGGACATAAGCTGAGATAAGGGCATTGAGAATCACAAAGCGCATTGCCCAGGCCACAAAGCTCGTTAGCGTTATGCTGGCCCAGTCACCATACGAATTCCCCTTAAGCACATCCGACGCCATAATGACCTCGTCGCCGTGTATGCTTGCTGCCTCTTGCCAACGTTTGAAAGGACCAATGCTGGTGATCTTGATCAAGAGCCACTTGAAACCCTTAGGTTTTACAAAGAGGGCAAGAATCATACTGAGTGTATAAACAGCAATAAGTAAGTAGCCTACCCAGAAGATGTAGGCAAAGCTTCCCTGCCACTGGGCGCCTACATTCGCAGGGAAGAGATGCGCTCGAGCCCTTTCATAGCCAAAGGGTGCAGAAAGCACAAAGAAGAAATTGTCGAAAATCACGGTAAGCATAACGTACGCTAGTGCTTTCCCAGCCTTAATGCCCTCCCTGGCCATCAGAAATATGGCCACGACACCGCCCCCCACTACTGAGGGAGTTACAGAAGAGGCAAACGTCCACAGTATAATGATGTAAGTACTACTCAGCCATCCGAGCTGCTGCTGCGTGATGACCCGAATGCGGTAGATGAAGGCAGCGTCATGAATGACCACCGTAAGCAGTGCCAGTAGCAAGTAAGAGATGCGTGCCTGGCCAATGAGGCGTATGCCATCTGCAGAAAAAGCGTCGTCGCGCAGGAAGAGAAAGCTGACTACGCTGATGCCTAGTAATACAGGGAGCCATACTCTGTTTAGATTCAGGGTTTCGAAAGCCTTCTTGGCTTCAGAGTCAGTATGTAAGATCGTTTTTGACATTATTCTTTGACTTGAGGTACTCTGAAGTAGTTTGAATCTTTGCTAGGAGCATTACGCAGGCCCCGCTCGTGTGCTAGAGGAGGTGCGGGGACGTCGTCGACTACTACGCTGCGTGCTTCCGTCATTGCCGTAAGCGGTTCTACGCCAGCTGTGTCCACTGCTGATAGCTCCTCTATCCAGGTAAGGATATTATTGAGATCCTCGATCAGCGCTGCTTCCTGCCGAGCATCTATCTCTAGGCGGGCCAAGTGTGCTACTTTGTGCAATAGAGAATTATCGATCCTTATCATATAAAAACTAGCTTGCTGCCAGATAGAATGCCACTCCTAGGCCCATGGCACATAAAAGCACCATCGGATCAATCAAACCGTGAATAACCGTTATGCAGCGTTTAGGCACAACATTTACAAATATCCTACGAGCCAGACATAATTCATAGCGCATGCCCAAGCTACTCGCCACACAGACCCGCTCGGCTGTGATGCTGCCCCGCCGGCTGCCATTCGCCTGACTCTCGTATGTTCCATAATCGGATACTCATCGGCACGCAAAAGTAAGTAAAAAATAGCCTGGTGCTGTAAGCGGCCGTGACTACAGACTCAGAGGGAGCCTCTGGTGTTCTGCCGCAGCATCTTCTACCTGGTAGCGGAGCAATGCGGGGTGGCTTGCAAGGGCCGATCAACGGGCCTGAGGAGCATGCTAGTGCTTTTTCCTTGCTAACTTGCACGCACGCTCAAGAGCATGCTTGTATGGGAAGACCTGCCTTTGATGACATTTTTATGGAGCTGGCCCAGCAACTGGCCCAGCGGTCGCATTGCGTTAAAAAGCAAGTGGGTGCCGTCCTGACCAAAGACACCCGCATTATCTCCACGGGCTACAATGGCCCCCCTTCAGGGACCTATAACTGCGACGAGCAGTGGCCTGGCGTAGGCTGTGCCAAGGACGCTAAGGGGAGTTGCTCCTTTGCCCTCCACGCCGAGCACAACGCCATCTCCTATGCAATGAGTAATCAGACCAATGTGGCGGGGAGCACACTTTATGTAACGCTGTCGCCATGCTTGCCTTGCGCACGGATTATCTTCGGTGCAGGCATCCAGAAGGTGGTTTATGCGGAGTCTTACGCAGCGTATAAGGGCTTGAAGCAGGAGGATGGAATCACATTCCTAAGAGAGTTTGGCGTAGAGGTGGCGCAGTACATGAGTGCTAATGCCTAGGCCTGGGGGCTGCTGTGTTACTACTCGAAGTAACATTCGTATGCTTTGCTACCAAGTACTCAATTGCCGGCAAGGCTATCCAAGTAGCCTTGATCTGTCGCTAGCGTAGCCTTTTGGGCACTATCCACTGCCAGATGGTCACAGCGCTCGTTCTCTGGATGGCCCGCATGCCCCTTTAGCCAACGTAGCGTTACACGGTGGCGCTGGTATACTTGCCAAAATCGCTTCCACAGATCTGCATTTTTTTTATTTCGGAAGTCCTTTTTGATCCAGCCCCTAAGCCAGCCTTTCTCTACCGTATCTACCACGTACTTGGAGTCTGAGTAGACCTGCACATGCAGCCGTTCTTTCTTAAGCGCTTCTAGCCCCACTATGACAGCTAGGAGCTCCATTCTATTGTTCGTGGTGTGTTTAAAGCCTTCGCTCAGTTCCTTGTAGTACTTGCCACACTTGAGGACGGTGCCGTAGCCCCCAGGGCCAGGGTTCCCTCTCGCAGCGCCGTCTGTGTAGATAGTAATCAAACCGGAAGTAGCAGGTGTGTTTTGAAGAGCTTTACCGCTATGGAGAGCAAGATGATGCCCATGACTTTATGGACGATGCTTACGCCCAGCTTACCAAGCCTGTACTCTATCCATTCTGAACAGCGTAAGAAAATGTATACGAGTATCAAGTTCGCCAAGGTGCCACACAAGATGTTGATGTCCTTGTACTCGGCCTTAAGCGTGAGCAATGCTGTTAGGGTGCCTGCGCCTGCCAGTATGGGAAATGCGAGCGGTACTACTGAGGCGGTCTCCGGGCAGGACTCTACCTTGAATATGTTTACACTGAGCACCATCTCCAGGCCTAACAAAAAAAGTATGACCCCGCCTGCAATGGCAAAAGACCCTATATCTACCTGGAAGATACTCAGGATGGTAGGCCCCAAGAACAAAAAACTAACCATAATCATCCCCATGACTACAGTCGTCTTCTCGGCATGGATAGAGCCTACTTGCCTCCGCAGGCTGATGATAATCCCTGTATTGCCTAAGATGTCGATTACGGCAAATAGTATAAGGAAGGCTGAAAGCGTTTGTTGGCCATCAAACTCGATAAAGAAGCTGTAGAAGTTATGCATAGTGCAGTGCATTGAGGAGTGGACCGCTCTGGCAGGTCCTGAAAGATAGAAACTACGGATACTGAGCCCACAAACCTAGCCAATAGCAGCCACACGACGAAGTGAAGAAGGCACAAATCTCCAGCGTGTAATTACACAGATACATGCCGCTCTGCCCGATAAGACGACCGTACCAGTGGCCCCGACTCTACATACTTGAGTCCCTTTTGTAGTCCAACTGTTTTGAAGTGGGCAAATTTCTCTGGGGACACATACTCTGCTACCGCTATGTGCTGCTTAGTGGGCTGCAGATACTGCCCTATCGTCAAAATATCTAGCCCGTGATCTAGTAAGTCATCCATCGTCTGATACACTTCATCATTCGTTTCGCCGAGGCCTAGCATAATGCCTGATTTCGTCCGCTTGCCATATTCTTTGGTAAGCTGTATTTGCTTGAGGCTGCGCGTGTATTTGGCTTGAGGCCTCACACGACGGTATAGCCGCGCTACAGTTTCTATGTTATGCGAGACTACTTCCTGGCCTGCATCGATCATGGTGTACAATGCCTCCCACCTGCCCTTGACATCGGGAATAAGCGTCTCTACGGTAGTACGCGGGCACAGCTTTTTGATCTCAACAACCGTTTGATGCCATATAGCAGCACCGCTGTCCTTGAGCTCATCTCTATTGACAGACGTGATGACGGCGTGCTTGACTCCCATCCGTTGAATCGCACGTGCTACCCGCTGTGGCTCTGCTGTATCATATTCCGTAGGACGGCCTGTGGCCACGGCGCAGAAAGCACAGCTCCTGGTACATACGTTGCCCAAGATCATGAAGGTAGCCGTGCCGGCTCCCCAGCACTCTCCTATGTTGGGACAGTTACCGCTGGTGCAGATAGTATGGAGCTTGTGCTGGTCTACAATGTTGCGGATACGTGCGTACTCGCTGCCCACTGGCAGTTTAGCTCGTAGCCATGAAGGCCTTTTGGGAGGATCAGCTGTATTGTTGGTAGCGGGGAGTATAGTAGGAGTAAGGGGAGGCATATTTGTCAACCGATTATGCTGCGCTGCAATATTACGTTGTAGACCCGTAACTACTCATTTTTTTGCTGCACTCAGGCGATGGCTAGGCGTATGCTCTTCAAAGACCTTCTGGGCGTTGACGGTAGTTACGTGGGCCACCGTGGCTAAGTCGGTCCCTTGCAGTTCAGCTACTTTCCTTGCTATGTGCAGTATGTGAGCGGGCTCATTGCGTTGGCCACGGTAGGGCATGGGGGCCAAGTAAGGCGCATCTGTCTCCAGGACTAAATGATCTAGGCTTACGTTGGCTACAGTGGTAGCTAGACTGGCGTTCCTGAACGTAACGATGCCTCCAATTCCCAGGTAGAAGCCTAGTGCTATGGCACGCTCGGCCTCTTGTATACTCCCGCCAAAGCAGTGGAAGATTCCTCGTAGGTTGCCATCCTGCTGCTTCTCTATCGCAGTTAGCGTAGGCTCCCAGCTGGCTCGGCAGTGTATGGCCACTGGTAGTTGATGCTGCTTAGCCCACGTAAGCTGTATCATCAAGGCTTCTTCTTGCTGCGCTTGGTAGCTCCTGTCATGGTATAAATCCATCCCTATTTCTCCAATGGCAGCGAACGCACGCTTGCTAAGCCATGCTTCTGCCTGATAGAGCTGCTGCTGAAAGTCGTGCTTTACATAGCAAGGATGTATCCCCATCATGGCTATGCACTGGTCTGGGTACCGCTGCTCCAGCGCCAACATAGGGTCTATAGTAGCTACGTCTATGTTGGGCATGTACATTTTGCGTACACCATTATCCAGACTGCGCGCTATTACTTGCGTGATATCTGGCGTAAACTCCGAGGCGTAAACATGCGCATGGGTATCTATCAGTTCCATAGAGCAGTATTTTAAAAGCTGAAAGACAAAAATATAGCGGCTTCGCAATCCATGAAACAACGGTGCGTATTTAATTTGAGACCAGCAAGTGTTACCTTAGTGGCCTAAATAATCTAGGATCGTCACCAAACCGTTAACCACCGTGATCAACCATCATTTACGTCTATACTTCAGCTGCGTCTCACTTGCTATTGCCTCCGTAGCAGGCTGTACTCCTCCTACACAAACCGAGGAAGCCAAGGTAAGGGAGGAGTTAATAGAAGAAGTGAAGAAAAAGATCGCCAAGATCCCTGAAGCGCATCTTTTGGGATTCATCGGGCTAGTACACAAATGGGCCGAAGAGACGTACACACTAAAAGAAAAACAAGAAGTCGCTGAGCAGTATGCAGGCAAACTGATTGCTGCTTGTGAGCGCAAAGTAGAGAAAGACCTTGCAGGCGCAGAGGGAGACTTAGAAAAGTTTCGTAAGAAAACGGCAAGCGAAGGGGAGGCTTCAGTAAAAGCCGTTTATGAGGTCCTTATCCAGCTGCTTGAGAGCCTAATCCGGGAAAAGAAAGCTGACTCCAGCCATTAGAGTAGCTTTATTTTCGCCTACTATTTACGGATTTACTTATGGATGGAGAAAGAAAACAACAAAAGAATCAGCCACACGATCGATTCTTTCGGGGTCTCCTGATGGACATAGACCTTGTCAGGGCACTGCTCAAGAGTTACATGCGCGCTAAAATCAAAGCCCTCATCAATTGGGCCACGCTCGAGTTCTACTCGACCGCATTGTTTGGAGAAGGCTCCAAGTCTCTGTACGCTGATACAGCGTACAGGGTTAAAACGTATGATGGCGCTTGGATATTAATCATTCTCAATCACGAGACGAAGCCGGATGATTCTCTTTCTATCAGGAAATTAGAATACAAGCTAGCTCTACTTAAGAGAGCGCATAAGGCCAAAGAAAAGCCTTCAGTTATCTACTTCTTAACCTGGCAAAGTGGCGACAAGATTCCAGCAAGCTATCCCAAAAATATTGGAGACTACTT
>JBCBHC010000015.1:0-11219 GCA_038526075.1 Bacteroidota bacterium
CAGCCCCGGAGTGGGGCTGCGTTGGGTATTTTTCGTGAAGATGCTTCGATGGTTGTGCTCCGAGCGTAACCTCTACGTGCTCGCCAGTGCAAGCATGCAGAGACAGTAAAAGTAAAGCAATTGTGGCCATGGCCCAGCGAGACCATTGATAAGATGTTGTATGCATAGCTTAATGAGTTTTAGGGTTATTCTTTAAGACACTTCGCATAATATGAGAACGTTCTGTCAATGACGCAATAGTGGGGAGGGAAAAATTTATAACCTCCTAGTCTTGCGGCTAGCGAGAAAGTGCATGGGCTTGCGTGCTTTGAGCATTTAAGCGCCTACACTTAGCTTCAAAGCGCTTGTCACTTTCCTGGATTTGCCCTAAGTACTCCTCGGGATTGGCGTTGCACAGCATGCTCAGCGCGTCTCTGATGGCACGTGTCATTTTGATTGTATCTATATGCAAAATTCACCATGTGTCTAATGAGAGAACACATATTCCAAGAGAACACGCATATCTGCGCGGTCCCCTCGTCATGCCGCTACCATCTATCTGGCTTATTCTTTACTTTTGGCCTCAATTTTTGACTAACACGGCATTCTATTGCAAACAGAAGAGCTCATAACCCGGTATGTACAGAACGGGTGGGTAGGCACGTGGGCCGAGAAGCTGCGCCATGCGGCAGGTCAATGCCTGCACCTCAAGGGTTTAGCGGGTAGCGTAGACGCGCTATTGGCAGCGGCTACCCATCACCACATCCATAGCACGCAACTATTTATACTGAGCGACCAGGAAGAGGCCGCTTACTTCTACACCGACTTGCAAAATTTGTTGGGCACAGAGGCCATCTTGCTATACCCCGCAGGACACAACCAGCCTTATGCGCCAGTGGCGACAGACCGCGCAGACCAGCTGATGCGTGAGGAGGTACTCCACCACTGCAACCAAACCAAATTGTCCCCTGCCCTAGTAGTGACCTACCCTGAGGCACTCCCCGAGAAGGTAGTCCATCAAGACATGCGCACGCAGCATACCTGGACCGTTCAGGTGGGGGATACGCTGCATACCGCCACAGTGACCGAACAGTTGATACAGCAGGGCTTTGACAAGGTGGGGTTTGTGTATGAAGCAGGGCAGTTTGCGCTGCGTGGAGGCATTATCGATGTGTTCGGCTACGCGTACCAGCTTCCCTTCCGACTAGAGCTACTTGGTAACCAGGTAGAAAGCATCCGTACGTTTGATCCTGCAACACAGCGCTCGGTGGCGTTTGCCCCTCAGGCAGCCATTGTGCCGGACCTCCAGTTAGAGGAGAGTGCTACAAGCTACCAGTCACTGCTGGACTGCCTGCCTGCGGCTACACCTGTTTGGATCAAAGACGAGGAGCTAGTACAAGCGGCCATGATCCAGCAATATGAAGCAGCAACCAAAGCATATGCAGAAAAGAAAGCCGAAGTAGGTGACAGCAGCGCGCTCCCCCTTCCTACAGTAGGCTGGGAAACACCCGACAGCTGGGCCGAGGCACTACAACGCCACATGACCGTCCTATTTGGACACCGCTGCTACCGTACGCCTGACCAAACGTTTACCTATGAGGTCACAGCGCAGTCTGCTTTCAATCAAAACTTTACGCTACTTGCCGAGGATTTAAAGGCCAACACAGCTAAGGGGCTACAGAACATCCTGGTAGCCGAGTCCGAAGGGCAGTTTGACCACATTGCAACGCTGCTGGAGGAAGTCGGAGGTACCGTAGACTACACCACGCTACGCCTGGGCTTGCGCACCGGCTTTGTAGATCCCCAAGTAGGGATTGCCTGCTACACAGACCACCAGCTTTTTAATCGCTACTATCGCTACAAGGCACCCAAGCGCTACTCTAAGACCAAGGCCATTACACTACGCGAACTGCAGGGCCTAAAAACAGGAGATTACGTCGTGCACGTAGATTACGGCATAGGGCGCTTTGCTGGCTTGAGCAAGGTAACGGTCCAGGAGAGAGAGCAGGAAGTCATACGCATCATTTATAAAAATGATGACCTAGTTTACGTAAGTCTGCAGTCGCTGCACAAAATATCCAAGTACACCGGCAAAGAAGGTGCCGCCCCCAGCATCACCAAGCTAGGCTCTTCGGCCTGGGCACAGAAAAAAGCCCGCGTCAAAACTAGGGTCAAAGACATTGCCAAGGAGCTAATACAGCTCTACAGCAAGCGGAAAGAGACCGCTGGCTTCGCCTTCAGTACAGATGGCTTTGCGCAGGCCCGACTGGAGACCTCCTTTATCTATGACGATACGCCAGACCAAGTAGCCGCCACGGTCGCCGTCAAGAAGGATATGGAAAAGCCTCACCCCATGGATCGACTTATTTGCGGAGATGTCGGTTTTGGCAAGACTGAGGTGGCTATTAGGGCAGCCTTTAAGGCAGTCAACGATGGGAAGCAAGTAGCCGTCCTGGTGCCTACCACCATACTCGCCTTGCAACACTACAACTCCTTCCACGCACGCTTGGCAGACCATCAGGTGAAGATTGCCTATATCAACCGCTTTAAGAGCACCAAACAAATAAACGATACGCTGGGTGCCACAGCCGAAGGCAAGATACAAGTACTCATAGGCACGCACCGGATCTTGGGCAGCAACATTCGGTTCAAGGACCTAGGCCTACTTATCATAGACGAGGAGCAGAAGTTTGGCGTCGCCGCCAAAGACCGCCTTAAAGCACTCCGCGTCAATGTGGACGTGCTCACGCTCACCGCCACCCCCATCCCCAGGACCTTACACTTTTCGCTCATGGGCGCGCGTGACCTAAGCATCATTGCCACCCCACCTCCTAACCGTCAGTCAGTAGCCACCTCCATACGCACTTTTGATACTACTTTTATTAAAGAGGCCATTGACTATGAGCTGCAGCGCGGCGGCCAAGTATTCTTTGTGCACAACCGCGTAGTAGACATCAGCGAGATCGCCAAGGTGATTCAGAAGTTGGTGCCTGACGGCCGCCTAGCTATCGCACACGGCCAGATGGATGGGCGGCAGCTGGAACAGCGAATGCTACATTTTATAGAAGGCAAATACGATATCCTGCTAGCCACCAGTATCATAGAATCAGGCTTGGATGTACCCAATGCCAATACCATCATTATTAACAACAGCCATTTGTTTGGGTTGTCAGACCTTCACCAGATGCGGGGGCGTGTAGGGCGCTCCAGCCGTAAGGCCTTCTGCCATCTGCTGGCACCCCCTACCTCGGGTCTTACGGCTGAGGCCAGACGCAGGCTTGGTGCCCTGGAAGAGTTTTCTAATCTGGGCGACGGCTTTAAGGTAGCCATGCGCGACCTAGACATCCGTGGAGCGGGCGATCTGCTAGGCGCCGAGCAGAGCGGCTTTATTGCCGATGTGGGCTTTGATACATACTGTAGGATTCTAGAGGATGCGGTACAGGAACTTAAGGAGGAGGAATTCAAAGATCTATTTGCCGAGGAGCTAAAGGAGAAAGGGCAAGAGACGGCCACGCAGGACTGTATCATAGAGACGGATTTCGAAGCATTGATCCCAGAGACGTACGTAAATAGCTCTACTGAACGGCTAAGCCTCTACACGCGGCTGGACAGCCTGAAAGATGAACGGACACTAGAGCAGTTTCAGCAAGAGCTAGAAGATAGATTTGGCACACTCCCCCAGCCCGTACAGACCCTCACGCGGCTGGTTAAGCTACGCTGGCTAGCACAACAGCAGGGCTTTTGTAAGCTCAGGCTCAAGAACAGCGCCATGCGATGCCACATTGCCTCTACAACGCAAGGACACCTGCCTGCAGTACTAGAGCGGGCGCTTGCCTATGTAAAGGAGTATCCACAACGCTGCCGCATTAAAGAAGTTAGAGAGCAGCTACTGGTCGTCGTCGATCAGGTCACGAACATAGCAGAAGCGCAGGAGGTACTGGTATCGATAGCGGCTGCTGACGCAAGCGCCGCACCTGCAAGGTGAACGCCTGTTATTGTGCACTACTCAGCGTCGTTATCCACTCTGCCAAGGCGCGATTGACCAGATTGGCTCAAGCGTTACGTTTCAGCCACCTCGCGGGATTCAACTTAGTCGTATGGTGCCAGATCTGTAACTGCAGCTCCGTGGTCCCTTGCGCATCGGTGCTGAGGAGGCCTATGGGCGTCTCGGTGGTCACGTACTGCCCCACCTTAACGCGCGTTTGTTTGAGGCGCGCGTACACACTGTGGTAGCTACCATGCTGTAGAATGATTACACGATTCATCCCAGGCACAAAAGCGATGGTTTTGACTATCCCCTCGAAGATGGCGTAGACGGCAGCACCAGCCTTGGTCTGTATGTCAATGCCTAAATTCTCTACCTCTACCCGGCGCAGCACAGGGTGCTTATTCATGCCAAACCTACCGCTGATAAATCCTTCCTTCACAGGCCATGGAAGCTTCCCCTTGCACTGGCGAAACTGCTGCGTCACCAGTTTTTTTTCTGCAGCGGAGAAGTGCTTTCGTTGAGGAGGCTTCGTAGTAGCACGCTTGATGGATCCTTGCGGGAGTGCTGTACTGGGCATCTCTTTTGGGGATACCGCAGAGGGAGCTTTGGGAGCAATGGACTTTTGTGCCGCAGCTGCTTCAGCACGTCGTATAATATCCTTGGTAAGCTTGTCAAGCCGCCGTACTGCCTTGTTGCGCTGCTGAAGCTCCCTGCGCAGCTTAATGTGCTTCTGCTGTAGGCTACTTAATAGACTGGTTTGCTGCTGCTTTAACCGCCCCAGCCTTCGCTGCTCTGTCTGCTGCGTACATAGTAATGCCTCCTTGGCTTGCTGACGTTGCCTTAGGCCCTGCTGCTGTATTTGCAGCGCTGTAACTACCTGGCCTATCTCTTGGAAATGCCTCTCCCTAATCTGTGCGTACTGCCGCACATACCGTACGCGCTGTACTAAGGTGTGGAAGGAGGTAGCTGAGAAGATGAACATCAGGGTGTGAATGTTATGCATGGCCTTAGACCCCAAGTAGACCATCATGGCATACTCCTTTTTCAGCTGGGTATGTTCCCGCCTAAGCGTAGCTATGGCGCGCCGCTTCTGGGCTATTTCTTGGTCAATGACTTGAATTTCTTGCCGAATGGTCCTGACGAGAGTCTCGTTGCTTCTTACCTGCTGCTGGATCGCTGACAGACGCCCAGTACTATCCTTCTGGCGGGTAGCTGTTTGGGCTAGAACTTTCTTAATCTGCTTTATACGCCCTACAAGCATTTTGCGTTCCTCCTGGAGGGCTTTCCTCTTGGCAGCAGGCGACTTAGCCATAGCAAGGCTACCCCACAGGCACAGTACGACGGAGAGCAGGAACGGGCAATGACTCCAGCCTGCCGCAACCCGACATCCCACGTGGCGCAGGAGTGCCGACATAGACTTCACTGGTACACTAACGAATGGCTTTGTCGCCTTCATTAGCACGCGCATACTTTCACCATTGCTGAGCATCTATACCGGAAAGTTTAACGGGAGATTGCAGGGGTTTGCAAAGCCAATGGACTTTGATAAACGCTGGCCGATAGGCATTGTGCTTATGACTGAACTACTAACTTCTGTACCAGCATGTCGGAAGCGCCAGGCTGATCCTGCGCTTTGGCCCACTGTGCCAACGCTGCTTGCCGCTCTCCCAGTTGGTAAAGCGTATCACCGTAGTGTTCCAAGATCGCGCCGAGGTGTGCGGTGGGCGCTTGTGCTAAAGCTTTTTCCGAATACTTCTTAGCCTGTTTGTAATAACCACACTGGTACAGCACCCACGCGTGAGTGTCCAGGTAATGCGCACAGGTAGGACAGGCTTTGACAAGCCTGTAGCTCATTTTCCTGGCAAGTGGTAGCTGCTGCCTGCGCAACGCCAGGCTATAGCTATAGTTGTTCAAGACTACGTAGTTGTCAGGGTTAATGTCCAAGACAGACTGGTAGCAAGCATCGGCTTGGTCATGCTTTTGCAGCAGGTTGTAAACGTTCCCAAGCTCGCCCCCCAAGCGCTCCAGTTCCTCGCGGGTGGTAGCGAATAGCTTGCCTAGCGCAAGTATAGCTGCAGCGTCGGCATACTGCTGCTGCATCAAGTAACCGACGCCTTGGTAGTAGTATAGCATAGCCTGGTCGGGGAACTGTTCTAATGCCTCTTGGGCAGCATGTAGTAGGTACTGGGGCATTTGTTCGGTAATGTACATATCCAAGACGCGTTGCCATAGCGAGTAGCATGCGTTACTCCCCAAGGCCTGGTGATAGTACTGTAACGCAAGCGTTACCGCGTCATGCTGCCTACACAGATCACCACACAAGGTCAGCACGCGCACGTCTCGGGGATGTGCTTTGCAGAAGGTGTCCATCACGTCCTGGAGCGCTGCCTCACCGTTGTGGCGGCCGTACTGTAGATATGCGCGCATCAGCACTAGCTTTCGCTCTAGCGGGAACTCCGTGTCTGCCACCAGCTGCCGTGCGTGTACTAGCGCCGCTACATAATGGTCCTGATTTAGCAGCAATTGCGCTAAGTGTAGGCGTACTTGCCTATGCTGAGGATATCCCTTAAGCGATGCCTGCAAGTACTCAATGGCGCGATCTACTTGCTTATGGTCACGTAAAAGGTTTGCTAGCTCAATGACGTAGGCCGCTACGTTCGGGTACGTCTGCACAAGTTTAATCCCCTCGACGACTGCTTCATCAAGCTTATTCATTTTCAGGTAGCAGTATTGCTTTTGCTGCAAAATGTTAGGCAGCATTCCCTGCCGCTGCTCTATCTGATTGTAAAGGCGGATGGCTTGTCTATGATCCTGCTGCTCGGTATACAGTTCGGCTAGGTACAGTAGCACGTTGTCGTCAGAAGGGAGATACTGTAGCATTTGCTCATAAACCTGTATGGCGTCGGCATAGCGCTCTTGCTGCAGATGTATCTGAGCAGCAGCGGTGTAGTAGCACTTGTTGTGCGGGGCTAATGCCATCGCCACGTGCATGTGCGTTTCTGCCTTGTTCCGCGACTTTGATGCCAGCTGGGGGTGCTGCACCAGTAGCTGCGCTAGCCTGTAATGAATGGCTGCATTGAGGGGACTGCGCCGCAATGCTTTCTGTAGGCTGTTCCAGGCAGCCACAGGTTCATTCGTGAGTAAGCTGATAGTTCCCCGCAACACATGGCGGGTTACAACTTGCAGGACTTCTGGAGTAGGTTTTTGCCGGGCTGCTTGCCGATGTAACTGCTTTAGGTAGCGCGTTGCAACGCGGGGCGTTGCCCGGGCTATGCTGGCGGTGCTCAATATGACACAGCACAGCAGGCCGCAGGTAAGGTATCGGAATGGTACGTGCATCATGGAACTAAAAAAAGCGAGCAGGATCAGCTCTCCAGGGTATTGTAGTCGCCAATGCTCACTACAGCGCTGCGGCCCCTGAGCTGGACATAGTTGCCTATCATGGAGCTATCGAGATTGGTATTGTAGAGATTGCTGTGGGACTGAATAATGCTATTCTGGATGCGGGCATTGTCTATACGCGAGTGATTACCTACCGATACGTGCGGGCCTAAGACGGCATTCTGGACTACTACTTGCTCACCCAGGTATACAGGGGGAATCAAAACGCTATTGTGGAGATGCGCCGTGGGGGCAATCAGCACTTCTTCCTCTTGGAGTAAGTCTAGAAACTGTCGGTTGGTGTGCAACATAGCAGCCTTAGTACCACAGTCGAGCCACGCCTGTACTTCTTGGGTCGCAAACTGCATCCCTTGCTGGCTGAGCTGCTCCAGGGCAGTTGTTAGCTGATACTCTCCATCTTTACGCACTCCCTCGTCTACAAGCGTTTGCAAGGCTTGCTTCAAGCGTGTCCCGTCTTGGAAGTAGTATATGCCGATGATGGCTAGGTTGGAGACGAATTCGGTGGGTTTCTCCACAAAGTCTGTGACCTGACCCTGGTCATTGGTCTTGACTACGCCGAAGGCGGCAGGATCTGTCACGGTCTTGACCCATACGATACTCTCTTGGTCCATGTCTAGCACAAAGTCCCCCCGAAAAAGGGTATCGGCAAAGGCAATCATAACCGGCCCGGATAATAACTCCTGGGCGCAGTACACTGCATGGGCCGTCCCTAATGCATCGGACTGGCCGTAAAACTTCGCCTCGGCGCCAACGCGTTGCGCCATGGCCACTAGCTGTGTACGGGTGGCGGCATTGAGCTCGCTAACCACAAAGCCGATAGTGGTAATAGGCACTGGACAGGCTACGCTCACTGCCTGAATGAGTCGCTCTACAATCGGTTTCCCGGCGATAGGGATCAGTGGCTTTGGCGTCGTCAACGTATGCGGGCGCATACGCTTTCCTTTGCCTGCCATGGGTATTAACAGGTGCATGCTTGATTAGAATGGACGGGCCATTGAGCTACGCGCATAATTCCTCCGCACTTTGCTGGTATCGCATCAGCCGTTGACTCTCTAGCCTCTTGACATTTGTTCGCTTAATTCGCCCCTAAGATAGACATAACGCCGCTCTTACTCCTAAAATTTCATCTTGCAAATGGGTACGGTGAATAGCTTTCCAAAGCAATAAGTATTCCTTGCTTCTTGGTCGTGAGTTGGCATGCGGTATATCTGGTAGTCCACCGTATCTTTGAGCTGCAAGGTCACAGTACCCAGGAGGCGGCAGCGTTATTTGCTGAGAAGTTAACTTTGTTAAAAACTAAAAAAGGACATTATGAATATCATGCACGCTATCAATCAAAAGGATATCGAAGAAGGCATACAGGAGGGTATATATTCAGCAGGGTATTCAAAAGGGTATGCAGAAGGATATGCAGCAGGGTATGTGGCAAGATATGAAAACCAGAAATTTAGAGATAGCCAGGACAATGCTACTGCATCCCCACTTGGGTATAGACACGGTACGGTAGGCAACCAGACTTCCGAGGGCGATGATGAGACCGTTAACTGAATATGCTGCAGCGCATGAGCTTACTCCTCCGCTAAGCTAGCCGTGTGGTACGCGCAGTAGGTCAAGTAGGTCAGCCATGTCAGAGGGATAGGTTACTACGCCGGTGTGGCGATTCACTGAATTCACCTCCAAACTTGATGATATGCATTTTCTGAGTAAGCCTTTTGACCTGCTATTTAAGCATACCCTAGGGAGCGATGTCGCTATTCAAGACCTGGTTCGGTACCATATGCCGGCTGTGTATAAACGTATTGATAAAGGGTCTATTAAGCCTATAAAGCAGTCTTTCGTACCTGCTAATCTTAGAGAGCTCCACAGCGATCTGGTGTGCAGCTGTACCATTAACGGGCAAGCAGCATTGCTCTATATACTCATAGAGCATCAAAGCACCGGAAGTTGGCTCATGCCCTTACGCTTCATTAAATATAAAATAGCTGCTATTGAGCACTTTCTACAGGGCAAGCCCGCAGGTACTCCTTGGCCTATTGTCATATGCGCTTGCTTTTATCACGGTCAAACTTCTCCCTACCCTTACCCCACTAACGTGCATGACTACTTCACTGACCCTGCCCTAGCCAGAGAACTAGGTGTCTTTGAGCGTTTTCAGCTCATTGACTTAACGGTGATGGGGGATGAGGAGTTGCAGCGGCACGGTACCGTCGCTTTGATGGAGCAGATCTTGAAGCATAGCAGGGAGAGAGACTTCTACAATTTGATAGAAGAGTTACTATTAACATACCGTGACACGCTACTAAGCTTGGAAAGCCCCTTGGGACCTGATTATTGGCATGCGGTATATTTGGTGGTCCACCGTATCTTTGAGCTACAAGGTCACAGTACCCAGGAGGCGGCAGCGTTATTTGCTGAGAAGTTAAATTTGTCAAAAACCAAAGAGGACATTATGACTGTTACGCAAGCTATCAAGCAAGAAGGCATTGAAGAAGGCCTACAGCAAGGTAGACAGCAAGGCTTACAGCAAGGTAGGCAGCAGGGTATGCAGCAAGGCAGACAGCAAGGTATACAAACCAGAACTTTGGAGATAGCCAAGACCATGCTATTGCATTTACACTTGAGTACAGACGTGGTCCAGCAGGCCACAGGACTTTCTAGAGCAGTGCTGAAGCAGCTAGCAGAAGATACAGCAGCTTATTGATTTTATCCCTCCGCTAAGCTGGCCGTATGGCACGCATAGCAGGTCGGCTATGTCAGAGGGATGAGCTACTACACCGAAGCGACGGTTCACTGTCCGATCACCCTTCATACCTGTGAAGAAGCCTCCCAGATGGCAATCCAATCCCTTTAGCGTGGAGCGCTGTCAGTAGTACTAGAATCCATGCGCTCAATGACCGGCTCGGTAGTAGATGCTTCTTCTTCGGGCAATGCTACTAGCCACAGATCAACAGTTTCTCCTATTCTAGCGGTTGCTTCTGTTGCGGGTATCTGACGGAGTACTGTACCGGCGGGCTGCACATCACTGGCTTCATAGGTTACACTTCCTATACCAACACCAGCACTAAGTAGGGCCAGCTCAGCTTCCTTATGCGGCATACCTGCTACATCCGGGATAGTAATGGTCTCGTTGCTTAGTCCCGCGCCCACTACCAGATCTATCATAGCGCTTTTGGCAATGGGCGTTCCTACCGGAATAGGCGTTCCCTGATACCACTGCTCCAGTACTGCATTTTGGGCTATATCTGGTACGTACGTTATCTCTCCTAAGAGCAATCCTTGGCTCTGTAGCAGGATGTTAGCGTTACGGACAGAGCTATCTATGAGGTTAGGCATAGCCACTTCAGGGGGAGTAGTCGTGTTTAGTATCAAGAAAATTTTTCTGCCTGCTTTGACCTTAGTACCAGCACGCGGATGCTGCTGTAGGATGGTTTCTGGTGCATATTGGGGGTTGTAGAAGAATTCACTAGAGATCTCAAAGTATAAGCCACGCTGCTTCAAGTAGGCAGCGGCTTCTGTGAGCGAACGCCCTTTGAGGCTGGGTACTATAATGCAGTGATTGTGGCGAGTAATGATGGGTAACCCTAGCTCAAAAAATAAAAAGATAATACCGGTCAGTACTATCATTATTAAGCTCAGGTGTAGCATTAGCAACTTGAACAAAGTTCTATCAAACCTCATGGGCAATATTTTTGTGGGCGTGTTTTTGCAAGCCGTACTGAATAATGCGTTGCCTGCCATGACTCCCGCCACGTGCCTCTTTCATCAGTGCGCACTCAATAGCTACACGCCATGTGATTTTATCCACCGCATTATTCAGTACGGCTTGCAAAAACACGCCCACAAAAATATT
>JBCBHC010000016.1:0-10760 GCA_038526075.1 Bacteroidota bacterium
GTACCTAGGTAGTCACTATCTTGCAAGGATTCTAACATTGCCCACTAATCTTATAATCTCGCGAAATGATTGATTTCATCAAAACTCACTTTAAGAAGCCTAACAACGATCTTATACAGATTATTATAACACATGCATTGGTATTCGTAGGTCTACTTTTTTTCAAGGCTGCGTGTGTGTTGTCAGGATACAGTGCGTTTTATTATACACTATATGATCGGCTAGTGCTACCTACTAGCTGGTCTAACTTTGTAAATCAGCCCTGGTCACTTCTCACCTATTTTTGGTTGCGTGAGGGCTTTTTTGCTAACATTTGGAGCTTAGTAGTACTCTACAGCTTTGGGCAGTTAGTAGCGATCCGCTGGAGTACGAAGCATTCTGTGCGGATATACTTATTGGGAAACATAATTGGCGGAGGGCTGCTTCTACTTTTATGTAATTACAGCACCTTTTTCTCCTCAAATAGCCCTTATTTAATAGGTAATACGGGAGGAATTTATGCTGTTATGGCAGCTACTGCTGTACCAATGCCTAGCTATTTCGGTTATCTATTTACCCCAGAAATCGTGCCCATACGTTATCTGGTAGCCTTTTTATTACTGTACGCTGTCTACGAGCTGTCAGGAGCCAATCCAGCATCGGGAATCGTGCAACTAGGAGGGGCGATTGTAGGCTATCTATACGTGCGCTGCGTAATGCAGCGGCACTTTAAAAGAGCTACTCCTGATGCTAGCCGCCCAGCTGCGCGGCGTAAACCTACACGCAAAACTATTCATAAGCTTGCCAAACAAGATATTGTGGACGCCGAAGATGCTACACACGTAGACCAAAAAACAATAGATGCTATCCTGGATAAGGTGGCAGATTTTGGTTATGGAAGCCTGACTAAGCCAGAGAGGCAGCAGCTATTTAAAGCAGGTAAGTAATGCCATAACTATGCGCTACATGGTATAAGAGCCTATGATGTTCTTAAATGCCCTTGAATGGTATTTCAATCAAAATTTGCTGAAAGTCTCCAGAAGCGGTCTTTGTTGAAGACGCGACGGGAATCCCATACTACATACCAATATTATTAGCACCTATCGTATTACTCATTAATCGTTGTTTACTATGCGCTTGAGAATCAAAGATATTTTACTTCGTCTCTTAGGATTAGAGTTTTTATGCACAGGAATTACGGGCGTTATGCTGCGGCAAGTCTATAGCCTTAGTCCCAATGTACGAGCAACGGTCAGAGGCATTCTCTGGAAAGGAGCACTTGTGCTCTTCATTGTTAATCTGGGGAGCATGGTATTGTTTTTTGCTCTACTGGCATTAGCCACTTACTTCAACGAGATACTGGCCAGTAGTTACCAAGGATTTCTGATCATCTCTGTAGGCGGTACCTTGATGCTATTGCTATTCCTCTGGCCAATCCTAAGGCGTATCCATTGGCTATAGACGTACACGCCGGTGCTACGCGCTGTTGGACCGTTGGGGTACATTCATAGGGCTTGAGTCGAGACGCTGGTTCCCCGAGGGTCGTTACGATTTGACCGTTAAGTGCATTGCGCAGCACTACGTAAAAAGATGGATAACTTCTGCCACCTCCACTGCCACACACAATATTCACTGCTAGACGGAGCAGCCAAAATCAAGACCCTGGTCAATACAGCCCAAGCGTTGGGGATGAACGCCCTAGCTATCACTGACCATGGCAATATGTTCGGCGTTCCCCACTTTGTATCGACGGCTGCCAAAGCCGGTATCAAGCCTATCATTGGATGTGAGTTCTACGTGGCGGCCGATATGCACGATCACAAGGACAAGGTGCGCTATCACCAGATACTGCTGGCAAAGAACAAAGCCGGCTACAGAAATTTATCCACACTTTGCTCCCTAGGCTTTTTAGAAGGCTACTACTACAAGCCCAGGATAGACAAGCAGCTGATTAAAAAGCATGCTGAGGGGCTTATTGCAACCACTTGCTGCTTGGCTAGTGAAGTCAGCCAGGCCATCCTGCGCAAGGGTGAGGCAGAGGCCGAACAATGTTTCTTGCAGTGGCTTGACATCTTTGGACAGGACTACTACATCGAGATCCAACGCCACGGCCTCAAAGAGCAAGATCAGTGCAATGAAGTGCTTCTGCGGTGGGCTAAAAAATACCAGACCAAAGTCATCGCCACGAACGATGTCCACTATGTGGCCCGAGAGGATAGCACTGCCCAAGACATCCTATTGTGTCTCCAGACAGGTAAGGACTATAACGATCCTAATCGGATGCGGTTTGATAGTGACCAATTCTTCCTCAAGTCGCCGCAAGATATGGCCAAGCTCTTTGCGGACGTCCCCGAGGCCATTGAAAACACCCTGGAGATTGCCGATAAGATCGACACGCCTGCGCTCGAACGTGATATCCTGCTTCCCCTCTTCCACCTGCCTGAGGGCTTTAGTTCCCAAGATGCATATCTCAAGCACTTGGCCTTAGTAGGCGCCAAGCAGCGCTACGGTACCCTAGCACCTGAGGTAGAGGAGCGCATCAACTATGAACTACGTGTTATCCAGGAGATGGGCTTCCCAGGCTACTTCCTCATTGTACAAGACTTTATTAACGCTGCTAAGCAGCTAGGCGTGATTGTAGGGCCTGGCAGAGGGTCTGTAGCAGGATCTGTCGTTGCCTACTGCACTGGCATTACCAATATAGATCCCCTCCATTATAATCTACTCTTCGAGCGTTTCCTCAATCCTGAGCGTGTGTCAATGCCTGATATCGACATTGACTTTGACGACGAGGGGCGTCAAAAGGTTATCGACTATGTGGTAGATAAGTACGGTCGCAACCAAGTCGCACAGATTATCACCTTCGGGAGCATGGGTGCTAAGTCTGCCATCCGTGATGTAGCCCGCGTCTTGGGGCTACCTCTGGATAAATCTAACCAAATGGCCAAGCTGGTCCCCGACAAGCCGGGTACTACGCTGGCCCAGGCTTTTGCCGACGTCCCGGAGCTGGCTGCGCTCAAAAAAGACTTGGCTATGCCCGAGGGCAAGGTTCTCTCTTTCGCCGAAATACTTGAAGGATCTGCCCGGCATACCGGCATCCATGCAGCTGGCGTTATAATTGCGCCGGATGACCTTATGCAATATATCCCTGTCAAGGCGGATAAAGGCTCGGACCTGCTAGTCACCCAGTACGATGGATCGGTTGTGGAGAGCGTAGGGATGCTAAAGATGGACTTCCTAGGGCTCAAAACACTCAGCATTATCAAAGATGCTGTCGCATTGATAGCTAAGAATCGTGGCGAACAATTAGACATGGACGCCATCCCCTTAGACGACGAAAAGACCTATGCGTTGTACCAGCGCGGAGATACCATTGGCACCTTCCAGTTTGAGTCCGAGGGCATGCGTCAGTGGCTCATTAAACTCAAGCCCAATAACATCGAGGACCTTATAGCAATGAATGCCTTGTACCGGCCAGGCCCCATGCAGTTCATCCCCAACTTTATTGCCCGAAAACGTGGCCAGGAGAAAATTGAATATGTGCATCCGCTGCTTCAGGAGATCCTACAGAACACCTATGGGATTATGGTTTATCAGGAGCAGATCATTCAGACGGCACAGATACTGGCAGGCTACAGCCTGGGTGCTGCTGACATTCTGCGTAGGGCGATGGGTAAAAAGAAAGCTGACGAAATGGCGCGGCAGAGAGAAATCTTCGTAAAGGGGGCTGCGGAGAAGCATGGCATTGCCCGTGCCAAGGCTGTAGAAGTCTTTGAAGTGATGGAAAAGTTTGCGCAGTATGGCTTCAACCGATCACACTCTGCCGCCTACTCCGTGCTCGCTTATCAGACAGCTTACCTCAAGGCACACTACCTCGCCGAATACATGGCCTCGGTCTTAACCCACAACCAAGGCGACATAGACAAGATTACCTTCTTTATGGAGGTATGTAAGCACAAAGGCGTACAAGTACTAGGCCCTGATGTTAATGAGAGCCAGGCGACCTTTGATGTCAATGCTAACCAGCAGATACGGTTTGGACTAGGAGCCATTAAGGGAGCAGGGGGAGCTGCGGTAGAAGAAATCGTACGCGAAAGGCAGGAGGATGGCCCCTTTAAAGACATTTTCTCTTTTGCTGAGCGGGTCAACCTGCGGGCAGTTAATAAAAAGACATTCGAGAGCTTGGCCATGGCAGGGGCTTTCGACAGCTTAGCGCAGTATCACCGGCGGCAGTACCTACACGCTAGTGATAAGGCCGGCTCACTCATAGAGAAAGCCATCCGTTGCGCCCAGCAGCTGAAGCAAGAGCGCAACTCTGCGCAGCAGTCGCTCTTTGCCAGTGCTGGTACGCAGGCTGCGTACGACACGCGTCCTGAAGTAGCTCCGTGCGAGCCGTACGAGGAGCTAGAGAAGCTGAAGATGGAAAAGGAAGTGGTAGGCTTCTACATATCAGGGCATCCCCTGGACCAGTACCGCATAGAGCTGGAGAGCTTCTGCCACTGCCACACACAGAATGTCCTTACCCGTAAGGGCCAGGCGGTATCCCTAGCAGGGATCATTACCGATGCACAGGTACGCCGGAGTAAGCAAGGAAAGACCTTTGGACGCTTTACGATAGAGGACTATGAAGGTAGGCTGGACTTGGCGCTCTTTGGAGAAGATTTCCTTAGGAATCAGCACCTGCTGCAGGCCGGCACCTTTGTTTATATCATGGGGAATGTGATAGAACGGTATAACCAAAAAGGCGTATGGGAGTTCAGGCCCCGTAAGCTAAGCCTCCTCGACGAGATCCGAAGCAAGATGGGCAAGGTGCTGCAGCTCCAGGTTGCCATAGCCGCCATCGATAATGCCATGATAGAGCAGCTGATAAAGCTTATGACACAGCACCCTGGCACATGCCCTATGACTATTACAGTTAACGCCCCAGAAGACCACTTGAGTGTAGCATTGCATTCCCGCAGCCACCGTATTACGCCCAGCAATGAATTTTTCGCTGCGCTACGTGCTGTAGAGGGCATAGACTGTAGGCTACAGTCCTGAGCAGGGTGTTGTGGGTTTGGGTTATGCTCGGCTGGAGGCTGGGCCAGACTACGCTGAATTAGAATGGTGCCTGTGTGCGTATCAACCCACCACCATGCTACCTACGTATCCCTCATATGCGTTTGGTATGGTAAGGATAGGGGAAGCTCCTTACCCAAAGGGCTGGCATCGATGCCTCTATCCTGTTTCAGTGTTAGAGGCAAAGAAAGCGTTGCGTCTAGCGATTCCTCATGTTATTTTTGGCGTCCCTAAATCACTGCCACAATGATACTGCGAGACGAGCCTGTATTTGAGTTGATACGCCAAGAGGAGTGGCGCCAGAGGCGCGGCCTGGAGCTGATTGCCTCCGAGAACTTCACCTCAGCCCAAGTACGCGAGGCGGTGGGGAGCATCTTAACCAATAAATATGCTGAAGGGCTTCCTGGAAAGCGATATTATGGAGGGTGCGAGCTGGTAGATGAGATAGAAAGGATGGCCATACATAGGGCCAAGACGTTGTTTGGGGCGCACTGGGCCAACGTACAACCCCACTCAGGCACACAAGCTAATGCAGCCGTGATGCTAGCCGTACTCAAGCCTGGCGATAAAATATTAGGCTTCGATTTGGCCCATGGCGGGCACCTGACGCATGGCTCGCCTGTCAACTTCTCAGGTAAGTTGTACCAAGCTGCCTTCTATGGAGTAGACAAGAAGACAGGTCTTATAGACTGGGACGACGTAGCTAGGATTGCTGAAAAGGAGCAGCCTAAGCTCATCATTTGTGGCGCATCAGCCTACAGCCGAGACTGGGACTACGAACAGTTACACCAAATAGCCCGCAAGGTAGGAACATTCTTGCTGGCAGATATCTCGCATCCTGCAGGGCTTATCGCACATCAATTACTCAACGATCCCCTAGAATTCTGCCATTTTGTAACCACTACTACCCATAAAACGCTACGTGGACCTAGGGGAGGGATGATTATGATGCGTAATGACTTTGAGAATCCGCTAGGCCTCAAGACCCCCAAAGGAACTATCAAGAGCATGTCTACTGTACTCGACAGCAGCGTGTTCCCAGGCACGCAAGGAGGACCCTTAGAGCACGTTATTGCAGGCAAGGCGATTGCGTTTCAAGAAGCATTGGACGATACCTTCTCTGACTACATACGCAATGTGAAGTCTAACGCTGACTATATGGCGCGCGCATTCACAGAGCGGGGCTACCAGGTGGTGTCGGGCGGCACAGACAACCATTTAGTCCTGTTAGACTTACGCAATAAGAAAGTTACAGGAAAGCAGGCCGAGGCAGCCCTAGGGAAAGCGGACATTACGATCAACAAAAACATGGTACCTTTTGACACTGCCTCTCCAGCAGTGACCTCAGGCATTCGGTTGGGAACACCAGCAATCACTACACGAGGGCTCGCGGGCATGGAAGATATGGGGCGTGTGGTGGAGCTGATTGACACAGTCCTGACGCATATTGAAGATGAAAAGAAAATCTTGGCCGTGCGCCAGGAAGTCAATGCGTGGATGAATGACCTCCCGCTCGTCCCTCATGACAGGCACATAGCTTCTACCTAATAATTATGCCTGAGGGCATCGTATGCCCCCATTCCGTTTACTGTGTGAATCCACTGCTATCGTGACTTTTGGTCATCCCAAGCCAGTTTCATCCCCAATACTGCTGCCGCTAACACCAGCGTAATGCTATTAGCGATGATAACGGGAAGCGCACCGCGTAGTACACCGTAAACAATCCATAAGCTGACGCCCGTGCAGAATATGGTGTACATGACTACTGATATGTCACCTGTAGATTTGGTGCGATATACCTGAATAACCTGCGGCAAGAATGCAAGCGTAGTCAGCGTGCCTGCTAGTATGCCAATGACTTCTGTATAATTGTTCATAAAGACTGGGTTAAGATAAGTAGTTGGTGGCCTTGTCTCGATCTATGCTAGCTTAAGATGATGAGTTAGCCACTCCGCTGGTGCTTAATTACAGCGGAAACGGATTCCCATACAAGGGGGTCAGCGTATGTTTTTTATGATGGACAACGTACAAACACTATACTCCTAACACCAACGGCGATGATCGACTTTTTGATAGTAGGGCAGGGGATAGCAGGATCAGTGTTGGCGCTGCAGCTACTACAAAAGGGGCAGCGTGTTCTTGTGATTAACAATAGTGCGCGGAATCAAGCCTCGAGCGTAGCAGCGGGCATGTACAACCCTATTACTGGCAAAGCACTTATCAAAACTTGGCTGGCAGATGCTCTATTCCCCTATCTGAAGTGTTTCTACCGCACGATGGAGCAGACGCTAGGCACTTCCTTTTTACATGCTATCCCCATCTTCAGGCCTTTCCTTTCTGCCGAAGAGCGAAAAACGTGGTTGTCAAGAGCTACGCAAGCGGCTTATGCGCCCTTCATTCAGGCTATTGCCGATGCTAGCTATCATCAAGAGCACATGCGCTATCATCATGGGGGGCTTGTATTACAGCAAGCAGGTTACCTAGACGTTCCACACTTTTTGTCAGCTACGTGCGCTTACTTACGCGCTAGAGAAGTCTACCTAGAGGAGGACTTTACGCACAAAGCGGTTCATCTGACCAATAGTAGTGTGAAGTATGGGGAGATAATTGCACGCAGACTCATCTTCTGTGAAGGGCCACAGGCCCAGCAAAATCCTTTCTTTGACCAACTGTCTCTTTCGCCCGTCAAAGGTGAGTGGCTCTCAGTGGCGTTAGACCAATCCCTGGAGGTGATTTACAACAGAGGCGTGTTTGTGCTGCCGCGCCCTAATGCCCGCGCTATCGTGGGCGCCACCTATCATCGCAAGGAGCTCACGCTCAATCCTACTGAGCGGGCTCGTCAGGATCTTGAGGATAAGCTGAAGGGTACTTTTCGGCTTAGCTACCGTATATTGAACCAGCAAGCGGGCATTAGACCCGCCACCCGTGACCACAGACCCCTCATCGGAATGCACAATCAGTATCCACAAGTCGGCATCTTCAATGGGCTAGGGACCAAGGGCATATCCCTAGCGCCTTACTTTGCAAACGCTTTTGTACAACATTTATTGCATGGAGAGCCGTTGCCTGCGGAGGTCATATGGAGCCGGAGGTAAATTCTTTCGTGGAGGTAATCCTTCCAGTCCACTTTGGCTGAATTCCTGGGCTGCTGTTTTGCGTATCTCCTACGCGTAGCTGTTATTAGGGATGGAAGAATTTTAATGTAATTACTGACATCCATGAGTAAGATAGCAATTCTAGGGGCAGGAGAGAGCGGCGTAGGAGCTGCACTCCTGGCGAAGAAACAGGGACTAGATGTATGGGTATCTGATGCAGGTACTATAGCGCCGGCGTATAAAGCCGAGTTAAAAGACCATCAAATTGCGTTCGAAGAAGGCCAGCATACCTTTGACCGTATACTCACTGCCCAGGAAGTGATCAAGAGCCCTGGTATCTCTAATGAGATTCCCCTAATACAAGCTGCCAAACAAGCCAATATTCCTGTACTAAGCGAAATAGAGCTGGCTAGCCGTTATACTACAGCCAAGTGTATAGGCATTACAGGCTCTAATGGTAAGACTACCACCGCGCACCTTACTTACCACCTCCTGCGGCAAGCAGGCGTAGAGGTCGTGCTGGCCGGTAATGTAGGAATAAGCTTTGCTAGGTGCGTGGCAGAGGGCCAGCCAGACTATTATGTGCTGGAGCTGAGCAGCTTTCAGCTGGAGAATATAGAGAAGTTTCGGGTAGACATCGCCTGCTTACTCAATATCACTCCAGACCACTTAGACCGATATCAAGGCCAAATGGACTTATACGTGTCTGCCAAATTTAACTTACTCCGCAACATGGCTGCCGAAGGGAGTGTAGTGTACAATCATGATGATCCGTACACCCAGGGGCGTATGGTGGAGGCACCTTCAGGGCTGACACGGTACCCTATATCGTTACAAATCCCTGTTGTACCAGGAGCCTATGCTCAAAATGGATCTTTACGCTGTATCCTTAGCAGCTCCCAAGTCTCCATTGCCCAGGCTCACCTTAAGCTGCTGGGCCAGCACAATCAGTACAATGCACTGGCCGCCATGACGATCGCTGGTTTAGTCGGGATAGCTCCTTCGGCAATCAAACAAGGATTGGCCACCTTCGTAGGAATTCCACACCGCCTGGAATGGGTAGCTACCATACGTGAAATAGACATCTACAACGACTCTAAGGCCACTAATATTGCTGCCACCGCGGCAGCGCTTGCCAGCATCGACCGTCCCATTGTTTGGATAGCAGGGGGCGTCGACAAGGGCAATGAGTATGCGACCTTGCACTCACTAGTAGCGGAGCGTGTCAAGGCCTTGGTCTGCCTTGGGAAAGACAACGCGAAGCTCTTACAGAGCTTCACAGGAA
Organism: Bacteroidota bacterium; assembly: GCA_038526075.1. Taxonomy (GTDB): domain Bacteria; phylum Bacteroidota; class Bacteroidia; order Cytophagales; family Amoebophilaceae; genus JBCBHC01. The sequence continues at coordinate 9,418 of JBCBHC010000016.1, forward strand.
AGCTGAAGCACACATATACAACGCAATACGTTGAGCAAGCCGTCAACCAAGCACTCGCCTGGGCAAGCCCTGGTGACGTAGTATTGCTATCTCCTGCATGTGCTAGTTTTGACTTGTTCGAAAGCTTTGAGCAGCGGGGAGAAGCCTTCAAAGAAGCCGTCCGCGCCACAAGAGCATTCTATGAGGCGAACACATCTGCGACAGCACATTAGCGCACTTTACACGTGCAGAGCGTATCTATGGGCTTATAGGTATTTTGAAGCACACACGGTCTTTTGGGGAAGGCGTATGCGCGAGTAATGCTGGGGTGCGCAGGGCTCTGTTGCAGCCAAGTGTACTACCATTTTCGCTTCAGCTCGAAATTAGCCCCTAAGTACACACTTCGGACCTTTTCGTCCTGGGCGAGCTCTTCTGCGGTGCCGGACTTGAGTAGCGCTCCTTCGAACATCAAATAGGTTCTGTCGGTGATAGACAACGTTTCGTTCACGTTGTGGTCCGTAATGAGTATCCCAATATTTTTGTCTTTGAGCTTGGCCACCAGCATCTGAATTTCCTCTACTGCAATGGGGTCTACGCCCGCAAAAGGCTCATCTAGCAACACAAACTTAGGATCTACCGCCAAGGCGCGGGCTATCTCCGTACGCCGCCGCTCGCCACCTGAGAGCACTCCACCTTTATTCTTTCTGATGTGCGTAATGCTGAATTCCTCCAGCAGCGCTTCCATTTTCTCGCGCCGTACGATTTCTGGAATTGGCATCATCTCCAGTACGGCCATCAAGTTTTCTTCTACGGTAAGGCTACGAAAGACCGAGGCTTCTTGGGGTAAGTAGCTAATCCCCTTGCGGGCCCGCTTGTACAGCGGTAGCGAAGTAATACACTCTTCGCCTAAATATACATTCCCTTGGCTAGGCTGAACTACCCCTACCATCATGTAAAAGGTAGTCGTCTTACCGGCTCCATTAGGGCCTAACAACCCTACAATTTCGCCCTGTGAAACTTCTAGCGAAACGCCTCTAACCACAGTACGGCCTTGGTATTTTTTAATCAAGTAGTTAGCACGGAGTGCCATGACGTACAAATTTGTCTATGAAATAACGGCGAAAATAAAACTATGCGCACAGTAGTGGTTATAAATCTATAACTTCTCTGTAACGCATAGGAAAACTAGCCAGAGGCTGGGGTAGCGAGGCCAGCTAGCATATAAGTACGTCTCGAGTGCTGGATGAAATTTTTCCCAGCTGCCCCAGACGATTACCTCGTACATTGCCAGCAATCTAAATGCCCTTGTATAGGTGCCAGATCAGAGTAAACTATCACTAGTGCCCTCAAAAGGTCATTCCCAA
>JBCBHC010000017.1:0-9856 GCA_038526075.1 Bacteroidota bacterium
TGGAAGGGGATATTCAGACGCATGTAGACTGGGAGACTATTGCGCTCAATGAAGAGCCTCTTTGTGATGAAGACATCGAAGGAGCATATGCTCATGTAGCATACAAAGTCATGACCAAGGACCGTAGCTCGACACTGATCTTCTTACTTAGGCATCTATGGCAGCCTGATGTACTGTTATATATGCATACCCTGGAATACATAACCAAAGTGTTTAGCAAACATGCCTTTAACAAACCTCCTCTGCTGCTTCAACTGACGCTTTACAATGGCGAAGTTTACCCATATCCTCACCCACAGATCCTCTTTAAGAACTTTGACAACCCTACGTTTGCCAGAGCAATCTGCACGCATCAAGACGCTATGACAGATACTCCTGAAAATTCTTTGTCCCATCCGCGTACTGTTTTTGACTATTATGAAGATGCAGCGTTTGCCAAAAAGATATTCTGCAATGCACACTGCCTCATTGACTATCGAGATTATTCAGACGAAGAGCTGGCATCATATGAGCATGTGGGGATACTAGCACTGGCTATGAAACACGTTAACGATCCCAAACTGTCCGATTGGATGAAGGCCAATAAGGCCATTATTCAGAAGCTCAAGGCAAGTCCATATGCGCACCGCGCTTGGGAATACTTGTTTTCTTCCTAGCATCCTGTGCATTGTGGCACTATGTTAGGCTAATGTAGCAGTGGCGCTTCCTTAACTAAAGGATATCCTTAACATCTATCTCTACTTCCATACTCTTTTCTTCTTCTCTCTCTTCTAGAGACCCCTCTGGGGCTGGAGAATCTTCCTTGTGAGTCCCAGGGATAGAAATTCCTTCCGGCTGAGGATGGTTGAGTAAAGGGCCTTTGGCATAGAGAAGCTCAGGGTCCTCGTAAATCCTTTGAATAAAATCTTCCCATATAGGTCTAGCAGCCCAGGCTCCCCCTCCCAGGCCTATCGTCCTAAAGTGTATACATCTATTTTCACCGCCCACCCAGACACCTGCACATAGATTCTTGACCAAGCCCACAAACCACGCGTCAGACTGATTGGACGTAGTGCCAGTTTTGCCGCATATTTCATTCCCCTCTTTTAATATCTTCTTAATTCTAGATGCGCCCCCGCCTATTTCCTCGAGGGTTCCCTTGAGCATATGCATCATCAAGTAAGCCGTGATTTCACTAACAGCTTCGCGCTTTGTAGGGATAAACTTTTGTAGCAATTGGCCGTTCTTATCTTCAATGCGCATAATATAGCATGGTTCCGTCCAGACGCCCTTATTCATAAAAGTGCTGTAGGCGCCCACTAGCTCACAGACTGACAGATCTGCTACGCCCAAGCACACGGAGGGCACGGCGTCTATAGGACTCTTGATACCCAGGTTTTTAGCATACGCTACAATCAGCTCTGGCCCTAGCTGCTTGGTGAGGTATGCAGTGACAGAGTTGACTGAGCGTGCCATTGCTTGACGCAGCGTCATCCTTTGACCGGTATATCGCTTGTGCCAATTCTGTGGGGTCCACGTGCCGCCTGGGATCTGAAAAGTAATGGGCGTATCGACTACCTCCTGCCAAGGGGTGTAGCCATTATCGATCGCTACTGCATAAACGATAGGCTTGAAGGCAGACCCGGCTTGGCGCTTCCCTTGCATGACATGGTCGTACTGAAAGTGGTTGTAGTTGATGCCACCTACCCATGCCTTGATGTGCCCTGTGTAGGGGTTCATGGCTATAAAACCAGTGTGTAGTAGTCGTTTATTGTGCTTGATAGCTTCGATAGGACTTACGACTGCCTCGATTTCTCCCTGCCAGGTGAAAAGTCTTGTGGGTACAGGCGTATTCATTACCTCATCGATCGCTGCCTGGTCCTCCCCGTACTTTTCTTTGAGCTTTTTGTAGAGCGGCGTGTGTTTGGCTACGTTCTCGATAAAATTGGGCAGTTCTTTTCCGTGCTGGTCCGCCCACGGGTTCGCGCCTTCCCAGTGCTCTTCAAACTTTTTTTGGAGTGTGGGCATGTGTGCTGCCACGGCTGCTTCGGCGTGTTGCTGTAATCGACTGTCTATGGTGGTGTATATTTTGAGGCCGTCCTCAAACAAATCGTAGCCCCGCTCACGTGTCCAGCGGAGTAGAAAGTCCCTGATAGTAGACCGGAAGTAAGTGGCAATCCCTACGTTGTGATCCTCTACTTCATAGGCTAAGTCTATGGGGTATTCCTTGATCCGTATGTACTCTTCGGCAGATAGTAATTGATATTTGTGCATCTGCGTAAGGACTAAGTTTCTCCGTTGCCGTGCTCTTTCGGGATGCTTCAGTGGACTGTAGTACGAGGGTGCCTTTAGAAGTCCCACCAGCAACGCGGCCTGCTCCGCTGTCAGCAGACTGGGGGTAGTATTAAAAAATGTCTTCGCAGCTACCTTTATACCGAACGCGTTACTCCCAAAACTCACGGTGTTGAGGTACATCGTTAAGATCTCTTGCTTTGTGTAAGCATACTCTAGCTGCACAGCTACAATCCACTCCTTGGTTTTGAATATCAAAGTCCCCAGCAGTGGTACCCCACTCAACCAGCCTTGGTATCGTTTGCTTCTGGTTTTAAAGAGATTCTTAGCTAATTGCTGCGAGATGGTACTCCCTCCTCCTTTTCTCTTGCGCAATAGGACTGACACAAAGAAGGCGCGGTAGAGTGCCTTGAGGTCTATGCCTGAGTGACGTGCGAAGCGATAATCTTCTGTGGCCAATAAGGCATTGATCATATTTTGAGAAATTTCTTCATAAACTACTGGACTTCTGTTGTGCCTGAAATATTTGCCCAGTAGCACCCCATCTGCCGAATACAATTCTGAGGACAAGTCTTGTTTAGGGTTCTGTAGCATAGCTATCGGGGGTAGTCCTCCGTAAAGATTCAGTAAGTTGAACCTGACGGTCAATATGTAGCTAGGGATACTCAACAAAGCAATCGCAAAGGCCATCCATAACCTTCTGATAACCTTTAGGTAATAATTAGGAATTCGTTTGTCCATGGGCACACAGTTTTTGAGCCCGCCAAATTAATCATTTTTGTGTAGCAGCGCCTTGTAAATTCAGTTTTGCGTGGCTGCAGAGTGACTACTTTCCTAGAGCAGACATGCTACTGTAGCGAGCGGGCTGCCTACGTAGCTCTAGAAGGATGAGTGTACGCTGCTGTGTGCTTCATTAGCGGAACGTATGTCTAGTCGCTATTTTTGTGGCTCATCAAATATTACCAGGCTTTGGCATTGAAGAAAACATTTTGTGACTGGCTTACTGTGCGTTATCAGCTTGTTGTTCGTAACGAGGACAACTTAGCCGAAGAGGCTACCTTTTGCTTTAGCTACGCCAAGCTCATTGTGCTGACTACTTTTCTATTTACTGCTTTGGTGGCGTGTAGCGTTACGCTATCCAACACAATACTGGCATACTGGCTCAATCCAGCATACATTGAGCGAGAAAATCAGAACAAAGTGGCGAAACTTGCGGTGGCTCTAGAAGAGCTAGAAACGCAAAACAAAGAGCAGGAGCAGTTTATAAGCCTACTACAAAGCATTATTGCTGGTAAAGAGGTTGACCGAGAAGCGCTATCGGCCGCAACAGCCTCCACCATGTCTTCCGCCTCCTCACAGTCAGCAAGTACAAGCCCTGGCACTGAAGATGCAGCGCGCAGCAAACAGGAGACCAGCACGGCTCCTGTGCCAGCAACAGCCTATCAACAGAAAGACAGTGAGTTACAGGAGGTGTTCTTATTCTCGCCTATCAATGGAATTATCACTACCCCGTTCAAGAAAAAGGCAGGACATTATGGCGTTGACATCGTTGCTAAAGAGCAAGCGCCTATCAAGTGCGTGGCTGATGGTATTGTGGTGCTGGCTGAGTACACGTTGGAAACGGGCTGGGTAATTATTGTTCAGCACTGCAGAAATTTAGTCTCTGTTTACAAACACAATGCTTCAGTGTTTAAGAAAGTTGGTAGTTTTGTTAAGGCCGGGGAAGTCATTGCCATTATGGGGAACTCAGGCACACTGTCCTCGGGGCCTCATCTGCATTTTGAGTTGTGGCACGGCGGCAAGGCCATCGATCCAGAAGACTTTATCGCTTTTTGAATCTATATCTCCAGCGAATACATGTTCAACCGTACAAAAAAAGAAATGAAGCAAGCAGCAAACGGCCCTGATGCCAGCAATATCATTGGGAAGAGTACAACATTAGAAGGCAACTTGAATACAGCCGGCAACTTACGTATTGAAGGCAAAGTTATTGGGGGCATTCGCTCTACAGCCAAAGTAGTCCTCAGCAGCTCTTCCACCCTAGAAGGTAGCATCGTAGCCCAGCAAGTAGAGATTGCCGGCAAGGTACAAGGCACCATAGAAGTCATGGAGTTACTTATCCTCAAGCCGACAGCGGTCATCGAAGGGGATATTACCGCCATCAAGTTGGTCTTTGAGGAGGGTGCTAAGTTCAATGGAAAATGCCACATGGGAGATAGGGCCGGAAAAGTTCCAGCTAAGGAAAGTATGTCCCACACTAGGCTAGAGGGCGTACTCAACGCCAAAATGCCTTCAGCTAGCGCAGCGCAAAAGTAGCTCCTTGATAGCATTGCTCCACGGCTCTGCTGTGATGAGTGATCTTTGCCACCCTATGACCACATTAGTCAAACGTACGCTGGCCCTTACACTCCCTTTTCTATGGAAGAGCAGAGGTAACCTTGCTGCATCAATCGCCACGCTTGTCATTGTGCTTATCGGCACCCTGGTCTCTGCGGTTACCCCACCACTGCTAGGTCATTTGCTCAAAGGCTACCGAGAGCACTCGGTGTCTGTCGTCTCCGGTACATTAGGATTATTGCTACTCTGCTGGTGCGCACGCTTTACGTTGTACTCCCTGCGCTCCATCATCTTCTTCAGGGTTATCAACCAAGCCATTCAGGGGATTCGCCTACGCGTAGTGATGCAGCTCCATCAGGTACCCGTGCAGGACTGGGAGCGGTACGGAGTCACGGAGATTATCAGTGCCAGCACGCGTGTATCTAGTAGTATCCGGCGCTGTATGAGCATTGCCTTGATCACTGTCTTCCCTGGCGTGCTCAAATTCATGGTATGTTCTGCTGCGCTTGTATATGCCTACCCACATACTTGGTACTTTCCATTACTCGCAACGCTTGCCTATGTGTTGGTTTATGTTGACGTGGTGCGCCTTTTACGGCTGCGTATCCAGTTCTGGGACAATACAGATAGCGTAAATACGGCCATGGACGATAGCTTACACAGTACCAAGTCCGCGCGTTATCATTTGGAGACAGAAACAAAGCGACTGCAAAAGTTGTTTGACAAAGAAGCCCGTGGATGGCTGCATGACAATTTTTTACAGTACAGAGTGGCGTTTCTACAAGGGTTGTTCTTCTCTATATCTATATCCATACTTGTCATACAGCTCATATCCCGCATGCGGGCAGGGCAGTTGACAGTGACAGACTTTGTGGTAGTTAAGGGGTATGCATTCGCCATTCACCACCAGATTCATAGAGTCTCTGCCCATTTCCGTAGACTACTCAATAGCGTAGTGGATCTAAAGAAGATATTGGACTTACTGGCGTTACCTACCGCTACTGAAACTACCGATACTACTGCAGTTAGGCGATTAATACACCAAAAGGAGCATAACCCCACAGGTCCTGTCCTGCAAATGAGGGACGTGGCTTTTACATATGCCGGTGGCCAGAAAGTACTGCAAGGGCTGTCGCTAGACATTTATACTGGCGATCAGATTGCTATCATAGGCCCCTCAGGGCAGGGAAAGAGTACGCTTTGTCACTTAATAGCTGGTGTCTATCAGCCACATCAAGGAGAAGTTTTGCTCTATGGCGTCCCACTCAAGTCCCTATCGCCCGCTACCATCAGGCAGCATATCTACTTTGTAGACCAAGACGCTAACCTAGTTAATGGGAGTATCTTAGAAAACATAGCGGCAGATACTACCGATATACAAACAGCTTCTTTGGGATATTTGAAAGACCGTCTGCATGCGACTACCGGAGACGTGGGCAAGAAGCTGAGCAGTGGTGAACGCCAGCGTGTGCTAATAGCACGCTGTTTAAGTTATCGCCCAGAAGTATTGATCCTTGATGAGACGCTGAATGCGCTAGATGAGAAGAGTGCACAGGGATTGCTGAAGCTAATCTTAGATACCGTGCCCACGGTCATATTGGTCACACATCAGCCGTCACTGGCACAACAGCTGCAACGTGTTTATCAGCTGGAGCAAGAAGGCCTGAAACTGGTGGATAGTATGTTACACTAGGCACGCCTTCATCAATCCTGTACCTCTAACGCCAGCTTCTCCTGCAGCGTGCGCAGGCTGGGGTACTTTTGCGCTAAGTAGGCAAATTTCTCCTGGGCAGTGTAAGGCTTTTTAGCTTGTACCACCTGGACTACTTTATCGACTAAATCAATAGTAGCGATTCCCAACTTTTGGCGTAGCATTACTGCAAGGCCTTCCTTCATCGTCGAGAAGATATCCTGCTGCACAGTACTGGTAAGCTCTACTGTGATGCTATGACCTTCTGTCGAGAATGGCTGGCTCAAAAGACTGTACTCCGACATTTTACCGGAATCTTTGAGCTGCTGGGCATAAGCCTGCCAGTGAGGGAGTACCATCGCCTGTGTCAAAGGTTGCGGCGGGGTACCTACTGAAGGTGGGGAGGTAGCTGCCTGCGTGGACTTAGGTGTATTGGCGGGAGCTAAGATATTCTTCTTAAGCTGGTCCAGCTGGGGCAGCTTGATCGTGGATAGTAAAGGCTTCTTCAATGAGGTATCAGACGCAGCCAATTCTCGAGGCTGCTCCGGCACTAGAGGAGTTGGCTCAGGCTTGGCGGCAGAAAGTGTCTCTGAGTCGGTAGGAGTAGTTACCAGGCTTTTTGGCTCGGCCTGCACGGAGGAGCTAGTCGGACCTAGTGTAGGCTGGGAGGAAGCACTGGGGATGTCAGAAACTATTTTAGGAGGTGCTTTGGTAGCGCTGGCTACTGGCTTTGTGGTAGGCACAGGCTGTGCCGCTACAGGCGTTGCTGGAGCCGTAGGAGATGCTTTGGTAACGCTGGTCACTGGCTTTGTGGCAGGCATACGCCTTGCCGCTACAGGCGTCACCAAAGCCGTAGGTACTGCCGCAGATGGGTCTAATGGCTCCTGTATATGCGCCAAGGCTATTAAGGCCAGCTCTACATGTAGCCGTGGATTATAGCTACTCTTATACGAAAGCGCGCAGCTATTAACAATTTCTAGTGCCTTGATTAAGAAAGAGATCTCCGTCCGGGCTGCTTGGTTCTTATACCGCTCCTGCACATTCGCACTCGCTTCTAGCAGAGTGAGGGTAGCAGCTTCCTTACATACCATGAGGTGCCGAAAGTGCTCGCTGAGGCCCGCGATAAAATGGTAGCCATCGAATCCTGCACGCAGAATTTCGTCATAACGTAACAGGGCCACAGCTACATCGTGCGCAAGGAAAGCATCCGTCAGTTGGAAGTAATAGTCATAATCCAGAATATGTAGGTGCTCACGCGTGGCTTGGGACGTCAGCGGTTGGCCAGCCGCGAAGGTTATAATCAAATCGAAAATAGAAAGCGCATCCCGCAAAGCACCGTCTGCCTTTTGGCTAATTAAGTACAGGGCTTCTTCTTCATAAGTAATCCCTTCCTGTGTAGCAATGGTCTTGAGCTGCCGCACAATATCTGGTGACTGTATGCGATGAAAGTCGAAGATTTGACAGCGCGACAGAATCGTGGGAATGATCTTGTGCTTCTCTGTAGTAGCTAGTATAAAGATGGCGTACTTGGGAGGCTCTTCTAGCGTTTTCAAGAACGCATTAAAGGCCGCTATCGAGAGCATGTGTACCTCATCTACGATATATACCTTGTACTGGCCAGTAGTGGGTGCATACCGGACTTGTTCTACCAACGTACGGATGTCTTCTACGGAGTTATTGGAGGCGGCATCTAGCTCATAAATGTTCATTGCCCTTCCCTGATTGAAGCTGGTACAAGAAGCGCAAGTATTACAGGGTTCTGTGTCGGAGGTGGGCTGTTCGCAGTTAATGATCTTAGCTAGGATACGGGCACATGTAGTTTTGCCTACGCCTCTAGGGCCGCAGAACAGGAAGGCTTGGGCTAGATGCTGGTCCCTGATCGCATTCTTAAGGGTAGTGGTGATGTGTGACTGGCCTAGGACATGCGCAAAGACGGAGGGCCTATATTTTCTAGCAGAAACAACAAAGTCTGACATGTGCTTCAGTTTGACGGTATCGCAATAGTATGAGCATTATAGCGCTCATCTCAGAAATTTGTGGCGTAAAAATAATAGACAAAGGCCCCTGGACAAGGAATTGACGATGATGAGATACAACTAGCTCTCTGCCTAGGTCAACTAATTCGGGAGATCCTAAATCCATGGGACCGGCTTGGAAAAATCTTTGATGGTATAGAGTCAGAAGAGTCAGCATTGGCTGCGAGTGAGAGAGCGAATCTTGCTTTATTGCTGTAATACTTGTAGTATCGCAGCTTCGTATATGAATCAGCTTAGTACACCCTTTGAAGCAGCATTGTCATGATTAATTCCCTACGTTACCTGTGGCGCTATACAGCATATACCGCCATGACTATACTTTCACTGCATGCCCGCATAAGCAACGCCGAACAAAACAACCTATGGACTACTCCCAACCAGTCGACAGCACGGCAAACTGCTAGGCCATCAAGGAATAGCAAAAACGGGCAGTTAGCTCATTCGATAGGCCAGCGATCATGTTGCGCATGTAGGCGAACCTGTACACAGACTGCTAGGAGAAACAAGAGGCGAAAATTTGATTCCCTAGTAGGACAGCGGACTGCGCCACCACTAGAGAGCAGTAGGGTCATGCAACTTCCCTATTCGAGAGGCCAGCGATCATGCTGCGCATGCATGCGAACCTGCACACAGACTACTGGGAGGAGCAGAAGACGGAGAAAGGTTGCTAAATAGCTCCTCTATAGACAGCGTTGCGCGGCAAGCTTTTTCTTTCTTAAGAGTGATTACTCAACTCCTCCATTATTCCAGCATACGATAACGCTGATACGAAGCACTTGCCTCCTTGCAAAAGAATGGATAAACGCAACCAGCATGGAAAAATCGCCACCAAGTGGAATCGTTACGGTATCTCTACAAGTCTTCAATTGATTTCCCAGTCTCACCGAGCAGCTCCCTAACCCAATCAGCTGCATTGCGCGTCGCTGAGGCAATATTGAGCCTCGCCAGCGCTATCTGCGCTTGCCTTCTTGCGAAAAGGATTCGTAATAGTGCTTGTCATGAATCTACTTGAGGGCAGCTGCCGCAGTGCTGTATGGTAAGCCAGCGAAAGTGGAGGAAGCATGATTGGAGACGCAACAGACTCACCCCATTGATAGATCTTCTCTTTAGCAGCGAGTACTGCGTGGCCTGCCGTGTAACCTACGCGTGCTTGCAAGCAGAGCAGCGTGACAAGTGCTGTGGCTGTACGGAGCCATGGATGTATGCAGTGCGTAGGAATGTATTGTTTTCTTCACGCTAGCGCTCAGACGTAATGATTGTAGACTCCAAGGCTACGTGCTTACCGCAGAAAGCGAGACATACGGCTAAAATACGCTCTACATGCTCGTGAGCCTGCACTTTAGCAACATAATCCTTGGCTATAATCTGCGCCAGCCCCTTTTTAGCAATAGTAGATAGCTTTTTGGTGTGCTTACCTACCTTATACTCTATTACCAATGCTTGCTTATTAGCACGCGACTTAGGGATCAGTATCACATCAGCTCTTCCGGATCCGCTTTCACATTCGCTCTCTACGTGATAG
>JBCBHC010000018.1:0-9806 GCA_038526075.1 Bacteroidota bacterium
ACACGAGGTGCTGCAAAAGCGGATCACGAGTAATTTTCAGGTGCTCCAAATCTAATTTTAAATCCTAACGGGTATAATCTGCCTTCAGACCAGCTTTTACCAACGTTTGAATGATATGAATACTCAAATCCCTATCGACTACGCTTATCATCTTCTCAAATCGAGATGAAGGTTTTGTGCGTGCTGCTGAGCATTTAGCGTCTTGCTGGATTCCGATAGCACCCTCGCATTTGACATCTTCCCCATCTACGCTACTTGTTGCCACCAGACTACCGAATGGTCCAGGCATGTGTCTATAAGATGCCGCGCTTTCCATAAGTTTCTGCAAGAGAAGTTCTCGTGCTGTGGCTTGAGATATGGTTGAAGTATTTTCTCCCTGTGTAGCGGTTTGTGATGCTGCCGAGGAAGCATCTTTTACCGAATCCATGCTGAAGCGCACCCTATCGTATGTGCAAGCATAAGTTACAAGTAGAAGTGTACATAGATTAGTCAGACGAATACATATACTTAGATTTGGAATTGACTGTATCATTGTTGACATTTTTAATATTACAGTAATAGTGTGCTTGATCTTGCGAGCTAAAAAGTGAGCTAGGCTGCATATTGTCCCAAAGTAATCCACCGATAGACTGGGCTCGTGTTTTGTCACTTGCGTAAGGAATGGCTACCACATTGCCCCCTGGAGAAAAAAGCCTTCAGCATACAATAATTAGTGTTTTGAAACAATGTAGTGCTCAGAAACGCATACAGTCTTCGATACATTTCGGTAAGAATGCAAGAAAATAGGGAAGCGATCGTGAGAATCCCTAATGAATCCGCTACCTCGGGTGAAAAGGAGCAGCGCCCGCGGGCCGAGATACTTATCTTTTGCTTACTACCATGGGTTATCACGGCCCCGATTGTCTGAAAAATTTGCTAATATTGCGCTCCCGAAGCGCAGCGCGACCATAAATCGCCTCTAATTACGACACTTGACCCCACTATCATGACCACTAACACTACTGAAATGGCGACGGAAGAGAAGCAGCAGGCCTTGCTGGCGTTACAAGCTACCGACACACAACTGAACGAGATTGTCAAGCTGAGGGGTGCGCTGCCTGAAGAGGTAGCCGGCCTACAAGCTGAGCTAGGTACGCTACAGGACGATTTACAAAGTTTACAGAACACACTCCAGTACCTGGAAGAGGACATTGTCGCCAAGAAAGAACAAATCAAAAGTGCCCAAAAGCTAGTGGGCAAGTACAAAGACCAGCAAATGGAGGTACGTAACAACCGCGAGTATGACGCCATCACCAAAGAAATAGAGCTTCAAGAGCTAGAGATACAACTCCTGGAACGTAGCATTAAGCAGCAGTACGGCGATATAGATGCTAAGAAACTAGAGAAAGAGCAGACAGAAACCATCATAGAAAAGAAGCGGCAGGCCTTGAGTCACAAGGAAGAAATGCTCAAAGCCGTCATGGACGGTAACCAGAAGCAGGAGAAATCCCTGAATAGAAAGCGCGAAAAAATCATACAAACCATAGACAGTGACCTGGTGCAAGATTATGAGAGAATCCGGAATAACGTCCGCAACAAACGGGCTGTGGTGGTGATAGAGCGTGGTGCTTGCAGCGGCTGCTTCAATGCCATCCCCCCGCAACGACAGCTAGACATACAGGAGCAGAAATACATGATCCACTGCGAGTACTGCGGCAGGATCATGGCGTACGCCCCAGAAGAGGCCGTAAAAGCATCTGCGTAAGCGACCATATGTTTTACTATGTCTTCCGATACCTACATGACGCCTTTGCCTGGCCGGGCACTGGCGTCATTAAGTATATCTCCTTCAGGGCAGCGGCAGCGGCAGTGCTCTCAGTGCTCATCGCCATTGTCCTCGGCAAAAAGCTTATTGCGCTGCTGAGCAAGCAGCAAATACAGGAAGAGCCGCGGGAGCTAGGGTTAGCAGACCAAACCCAAAAGCGCACTACCCCTACCATGGGGGGAATTGTCATGATTGCCGCTACGGTGATCCCCACCTTACTCTTTGCCCAGCTAGCCAATACCTACATTGTACTGCTGCTAATAGCCACATTGTGGATGGGCGCTATCGGCTTTATCGATGACTACATCAAGGTATTTAAGAGGGACAAGCGTGGCCTGGCAGGGAAGTTCAAGATATTTGGGCAGGTGACGCTAGGCGTACTCGTGAGTCTCACGCTGTATTTTCGGCCAGACATAGTCGTACGTGAACTTGCGGAACCTGCTACAGTGGCAACGCGAGGCGAAGGCGCTATCAAGGTCTACCAAGACGTAAGGTCTACCAAGACTACAATCCCTTTTCTGAAAAATAACGAGCTAGACTACAGCCAGCTGGTGCCGGGCCTGCGCAAAGAGTATACCTGGATAGTATATATGTTCGCCGTCACATTCATCATCACGGCAGTCTCCAACGCCATGAATCTCACTGACGGACTCGATGGCTTGGCTGCGGGCATATCAGCAATTATCGGTATTACGCTCGCTATCCTGGCGTACCTGTCAGGCAACGCCATCTTTGCCGACTACCTTAACATCATGTATATCCCCAACCTAGGAGAGCTCGTCATCTTCTGTACTGCCTTTGTGGGAGCATGCGGGGGCTTCCTGTGGTACAATGCGTATCCCGCTCAGATATTTATGGGCGATACGGGCAGCCTTACACTAGGGGGGCTCATCGCAGTCATGGCCATCATGATTAGGAAGGAGCTTCTCATCCCACTGCTCTGCGGAATACTCGTGGTAGAAAGCCTATCCGTTGTGGCACAAGTAGCCTACTTCAAATACACCAAACGCAAGTATGGCACGGGCAAAAGAATCTTCAAGATGGCGCCTATCCACCATCACTACCAGAAAATGAGTCTGCACGAAGCCAAGATAGTCACACGGTTCTGGATTGTAGGCATTCTGCTAGCCATCTTCACGCTCATCACCCTCAAGCTGCGTTGATACTCTCCAGCGTAATTATCTAGATCAAAAAAAGCGCTAGTGCGTTGACAGGCGGCGAGGAGCACGTAGCAATGCGCCGAGTCGGAGAGGATGCTTTCTATTCCCCATAAGAGGGCATTGACATAAAACACAAACTCCAAGCGCCACCTCAAACATACCCAAACTGCTGCAGCCACTGTGATTTCTGGCGCCAGCGTGGCAGTACCTTCACATGCTGCTCCAGGAAAACGCTCTTGTTTAAAAGGCGCTCCAAGTCTTTGCGGGCTGCCATACCCACCTTCTTCAGCGCGCTGCCTTGATGCCCTATTAAGATACCCTTTTGGCTCTGGCGTTCTACATAAATCACTGCGCTGATGCGCACCAACCTTTCGGTCTCCTCGAAGTTATCGATGGTTACCTCCACGCTATAGGGGATCTCCTGGCTATAACTGAGTAGGATCTTTTCTCTGATAATCTCTGCGGCAAAGAAGCGCTCGGGCTTGTCGCTGAGCATCTCTTGCGGATAGTAGGGGGGATGCTCAGGAAGGTGCGTAAGCAGCTGCTCAAGTACTACAGGCACGTTATAGCCCTTTAAGGCTGCGATGGGTAGCATGGTGTGCACCGACGCATGGGTGGCCCAGTATTCTAGTACCTCCTCAAGCACCGATGCTTCCACCAAGTCTACTTTATTGACGAGTAGTAGCACTGGCGCTGCGTGCCTTTCTAATACTCCCTTGAGGTCCACATCGATTGTTTTGTCACGCGCGTCCACGACCCAGAGCAACACATCGGCATCGGAGAGCGCACCGCGCACCGCCTTCATCATGGCCTTCTGCAGTGCATACTGTGGCTTGATCATGCCGGGGGTATCAGAGTAAATGATTTGAAAATTGGGACCACTCAAGATGCCGGCTATGCGGTGCCGCGTGGTCTGCGCCTTGGCGGTGATGATGGAGAGTCGCTCGCCTACCAGCGCATTCATTAGTGTAGACTTGCCTACGTTAGGCTTCCCGATGATGTTTACAAAGCCGGCTTTGTGGGGAAGTGCGTCCATGGAGTGAAAATTTTGCCAAATAGATTGGCAATGTAAGCAAAAAAGCTACCTTTGCAGTCGCGTTTTCCTAATTCTCTTGGACGAACGCTTAATGAGCAGGGTGATGGTTTGTTGAGAATTTACATTGCGGGGTAGAGCAGCGGTAGCTCGTCGGGCTCATAACCCGAAGGTCGCAGGTTCGATTCCTGCCCCCGCTACTATCTTTGTCGGCCGCTAAATGGCCAACTGATCTATGCCTTCGAGTAAATAGTTGCTCAGTGCCGGCAAGGGTACCCGGTCAATAACTTCGTGGGTAAAGGCCCGCAGTAGTATGTGGCGTGCGGTGGATTCTGAGATGCCCCTAGTACGCAAGTAGAATAGCGCCTGCTGATCGAGCTGGCCTGTAGTAGCACCATGGGAGCACTTTACGTCATCAGCCCAAATCTCCAACTGTGGCTCCGTGTATACAGCAGCTGTGCCAGATAGCACAATGTTGTGATTAGCCTGGAACGCCCGGGCCTTTTGTGCTTCCCGCTTCACATAAATCTTACCGTTAAACACTCCCGTCGCCGCTTCATGGACAATGCTTTTGTAAAGCTCATTACTGCGTGTGTGAGGCGAGTAATGATACACCTGTGTGTGATTATCTGTGTGCTGGCGACCACTGGGGTAACACAAGCCGTATAGATTGGCTTCGCTGTAGCTCCCCTCAAGGCGCACATTCAAATTATTTCTGACCATAGCACTACTCCAAGTAAAGGTGTAGGTGTTGAGCACGCTCTGACGTGCCTGCCGAAAGGTCAAGTGGTTGACGTGGTAAGCCTGAGCACTGTCCTGTGTCTGTAAGGTATAATGGTTGAACCTTGCTGCTTTTTCTACGACTATATGGGCGCAAGCATTGGTAAAGCTGGGCAGGGAGCCAAGCGTATGCCAGGTGGCTATAAAGTTGACCTCACTGTTTTCTCCAGCGACCACCAAACATCTCGGTGCTACCGTCGTGGGCTGCTGCCGGGCATCGACTAGATAGTGAAATACAAGCGGCTTGTCGACGATGGCGTGGGGCTTGATGTAAACGAATGTGGATTCTTCACGCAGGAGCATATTCAGCGCAGTAAAGGCATCAGACGTAGTGTCCCATCCTTGCGTAGCGTGGTGCACAAACTCCCGTCCATATTGCGTATAAGCATCTTGGAAAGAGAGCAGCTGTAAGTATTGCTCGCTGCCAAGGAGCTGTGAGTTTTCCCAGTCAAGCCGTCCATTGACAAATATGAAATGGTAAGCATCTATCACGGAGCAGAGTGGAGCCTGGAGATTGTTAGGTGCTATTGAAGCCTGGGAGGCAGGTTGGCTCAGGTCGAACTTCTCTGAAAGTACTTGTGTAATGGGCGTATGCCGGTAAGCTTCGTCTTTCGCAGTAGGAAGCCCCTGCCGCTGTAGTATTTGCAAGGCCTGCTGCTCCAAGGGGTAGAGTGGATGGATGCTGCTGGACACATTGAAGCGCTGCTGTGCAGCAGCTAGTGGTGAAGCGGTTTGCATGCGTATGGGTATTTGGAGCTTGCTGTAAGAATTAAACGCCCGGCCGACCCAATGGCCAACCGAAGGCGCCGATGCGGTAACATGAACAAATGGTTGGACTACCCAAGCAATCTGTGGCTACTTGAGCCAATCGTACCCCTTGGCCTCTAGCTCTTGAGCAAGTGCTTTGGTGCCCGACTTGACGATGCGGCCGCTGGAAAGAACATGTACAAAGTCGGGGACTATGTAATTGAGCAGCCGCTGATAATGCGTGATGACTATGATGGCATTCTCTGCACTTCGAAGCTGGTTAACGCCGTGCGCCACGGTCTTGAGCGCATCGATGTCTAGGCCAGAGTCAGTCTCGTCTAGTATGGCTAATGCTGGGTCCAGCATGGCCATCTGCAATATTTCATTTCGTTTCTTCTCGCCGCCAGAGAAGCCCTGGTTGACCGCCCGCTTAGTTAGCGTAGGATCTATATCTACTAGCTGCATTTTCTCTTTGAGTAGGGACAGGAAGGCCACGGCGTCCAATGGGTCTTCACCTCGCTGCTGCCGTATTTGGTTGAGGGCGGTCTTGAGAAAGTTAGTATTGCTGACACCGGGCAGCTCTACGGGGTATTGGAAGGCGAGAAAAAGTCCAGCGGCTGCGCGCTCCTCTGGCGCAAGTGCCAGCAGATCTTTACCCATAAAGCGAACGCTTCCACCCGTGATGGTGTAGCCCTCCTTGCCGGCTAGCACCGCGGCCAGCGTGCTCTTGCCCGATCCATTCGGCCCCATGATGGCATGTATCTCCCCAGGCTGTACCGTCAGGGAAACGCCTTTAAGGATTTCTTGGTCATTGATAGCGACGTTGAGGTTGGTGATGGTCAGCATGAAGATTAGAGTTTGGCTAAGTGGCGAGGTACATTTACACTCAGGTGCGCAAAATACGTAAGAAAAGTGTAACTATTCAGCTGCTTATTATCCCAGCCTCTGGCTATTCCCTCCTTCGCAAGGAGGGATGGGCAAGGGCACTATTCAGCCGCATAGTTGCTTACTTTGCAGGAACTATATAAAGTCATTGCGGATGATCACCATGATTTCCATACTCTTTGCCCTCCTCTCCGTGGCAGGTGCCCTACTAGTATTATGGACTAGTCGAGTGCACTATGGCGCCTTAGGGCTATTGGCGGCCATGCTGGGCATAGCATCATTGTACGGCCTACAAGGGGCTACTTTTGTGAGCGCCACCTATCTGCTGGTGCAGGCAGGCAGTGTACTACTGCTGTTCCTCTTCGGTGCATTGTTTACCAGCCGGTCTACCGCAGCTACTTCTGGACGCGTACGCATAGTACAGGGAGTCATGCTGGCTGTATGGATGGTGTGGTGTCTGCGGTTAGGCTGCATAATCGCACCCCTTGGCTTGGACGAAACACCACCAGCCCGAGACGTCCCTAACCCGGTAGCTGCGTTGGGGATACAGCTAGCTGGACAATATAACATGGCGCTGGAGCTCACAGGCGTTGTACTACTAGTCGCGCTGGTGGGAGCAGTTCATGTGATGGCCCCACGGGTTGGCCGTGGTCAGCAGTCTGAGTAGCTACTCCAAAGTGATTATTTCGGTCTGCGCCCCAGCATTTTGTGCCCGTCAACCTTTCCTCTGTTTCTCATACAACGTGTAGTAAGCGCCCCGCTGTGCCAGGAGGCGTTCGTGATCCCCTTGCTCAATGATTCTTCCAGCGTCTAGCACCAAGATCTTGTCTGCAAGCTGCGCAGCAGTAGTTCTGTGCGAAATAATAATGGTTGTGCGGCCCTGCATCACCTTGGCCATAGTCTGCAAGATGCCCTGCTCTGTTTTGGCATCTACCGCCGAAAGGCAGTCATCTAGTACTAGAATGCGCGGGTCACGTAAGAAGGCTCTGGCAATAGACACCCGCTGCTTTTGCCCGCCGGACAACGTTGCGCCTTGTTCCCCTACCATGGTCTGTAATCCTTCTGGCAGGCGCTGCACGGTGGCTTGGAGGCCAGCCTGCTTGACTACCAAAGCAATTTGCGCTTCTGTGGCGGCTTCTGTCCCAAAGGCAATGTTATTCTGTATAGTATCGGCAAAGAGAAATACATCCTGGGGAACGTAGCCTATCTGTTTTCTAAGCGAAGGCACTGCGTAGTCCTGAATGGGGATATCGTCTACCTTAATGATGCCTTGGTCTGCATCATAGAAGCGACATATAAGGTGCGTGATAGTAGTCTTGCCCGACCCCGTGGCGCCTACCAGTGCTATTGACTGTCCTGCAGCAACCTCAAAGGAAATCTCCTTCAGCGCTTGTAATCCCGAATCAGGATAGGTAAAGCTGACGTCTTGAAAGGAGATATGCCCTGCTATAGGGCGCACCAACGACCTCCTAGACACGATCGGATTTTGCTCTTGCAGAAACTCGTTGATTCGCCGTTGCGAGGCTGCTGCACTCTGGACCAATTTGGTAAGCCAGCTAACTGAGTAGGTGGGCCACCCCAGCAAACTGAGATACATCACAAACTCTGCTACGTCCCCCGGTGTCATGTTTCCATTGATCACTTCTCGGCCCCCCAGAAAAATCACTGACAAAGTTCCTATGCCGATAATGGCGATGGCAGCAGGAAAAAAGAAGGCATGCACCGCAGTCAGACGCAACGCACGCCTCTTGTACTCTTGGCACGCCTGGGCGAAGGCCTGGGTAAAAGCCTCCTCCCTGACAAATGCCTGCAATACCCGTAGACCTGCGAACGATTCTTGCGCCTTGACCGTAAGTGTGGAAAGCTGCTCCCGCACTACCCGGGAGCGTTGGTACATGAGTGTGCTTACGTAGTATGTCCCCAGCGCCAAGATGGGAACGGGTACGGCGGCATACAACGTTAGCTGAGGATTAATGAACCACATGCAGGGGATCAGCACCAGGAAAGCCATTGTAGTGCCCATGGCATGCAGCAGTACCGGGCCTAAGTACATGCCTACGTGCGTTACATCTTCTGAAATGCGCGCCATGAGGTCACCTGTGCTATGCTGCCGATAGAAGCGAAGGGGAAGGGTTTGGTAGTGCCGGTAGATTTCGTTCTTGAGTGCGTATTCAATGCGCTTGCCCATGCGTGTGATATGTAGGCGCGCCCAGGCGTAAGTTCCCCACCGCAGTATGGTAGCCAGCATCACGAGTACACTATAGCACAGAATCGCGCGCATTAGCTCTTGATAGACAACCGCTTGTTGCCCAGCGCTTGTTGCCGATTGGCACGCCGTAATGCCATCTTGCACTAAATCAAAAGTCTGCTTCACTAAATGTGGCCCGATGACCGAGATCAAATTGGCCAGTAGGACAAGCAAAGCTCCTCCCAGCAGCGTCCCTTTGTGCTGGGCCAGGTATTTATTTAAGTAACGTAATGCGCTCAAAACGGAAGGTGTGGACTTAATTCACAGATCTGCAGAACATACAGCATATAAACCACCTTTCAAAGCCTATTGTGCAGTGAAGCAAAGAAGTGGCTGGGCAGATAGGAATAAACTGTGTATGCAGCTATTCGAGTAGTGATTTGAGCTTGGAAGCGTAGTCGTTGTGGTGGTCCGGTACTCCAGCTAGGCTATCCGTAGCCGACACCTCTGCGGGGGCAAGCGTGCATTCGACATCCTACTTGTGCCCAATGCCTGCTACGTATGCTGCTCTATGAGGATCTTTGCCTCCTGTGTTAGCGTATCCCGAATCACATCGTTCCAGCTGCCAGCGGCTATCTGTGCTAGCAAGTCCTGGTGCTGCGCCGCCAGTAGATTCAGGTAAGCAGTTTCCAGCTCTTTGATGCGGCTGAGGGGGACTTCCGCTAGATAGTTCTGGGTAGAGATGTGCATTAGGGCGATCTGTTGCGCCACTGGCACGGGGGAGTAGGGTGGCTGCTTGAGTAGCGCCTGGTTCTTGCGCCCACGGTCAATCACGCGTTTGGTGGCGGGGTCTAGGTCAGAGCCGAATTTAGCAAAGGCGGCGAGCTCCCGGAACTGGGCTTGGTCTAGCTTGAGTGTGCCCGCTACTTTCTTCATGGCCTTGAGTTGCGCCGCGCCCCCTACCCTGGACACAGAGATGCCTACATTGATGGCGGGCCTTATCCCTGCATTAAACAGCGCTGTTTCTAAGAATATCTGCCCATCGGTAA
Organism: Bacteroidota bacterium; assembly: GCA_038526075.1. GTDB lineage: Bacteria > Bacteroidota > Bacteroidia > Cytophagales > Amoebophilaceae > JBCBHC01. Next base: position 9,647 of record JBCBHC010000018.1, read on the forward strand.
TGGAAATCACGTTGGTGGGGATATAAGCCGAGACGTCGCTCGCTTGTGTCTCTATGATAGGTAGCGCCGTAAGCGATCCGCCACCTTTTACCTTACCCTTGAGCGAGGTAGGCAGGTCATTCATCTTCTGGGCAATCGTATCGTTGGCAATAATCTTGGC
>JBCBHC010000019.1:0-9600 GCA_038526075.1 Bacteroidota bacterium
CTTGTCCTACTCATTTTAGATGGCTGGGGCATTGCCCCCGAGCCCCAATATTCTGCCATCGATCAAGCCCAGACGCCACCTTTTTGCCAGCTTCGAAGAAGGAAGATGTCCCAAGTGTCTGCGGCCACTCATCTTTTGCAAAGAGGGAGAATTTTTGCTACCACTTTGCAAAAGATGAGTGGCCGCAGACACTTGGGACATCTTCCTTCTACAAAGCGCCCATGACATATCCGCATAAAAAACTTGTCCTACTCATTTTAGATGGCTGGGGCATTGCCCCCGAGCCCCAATATTCTGCCATCGATCAAGCCCAGACGCCCTTTATCGACAGCTTGTACCGGCAGTATCCGCACTGTCAGCTCGCTACTTCAGGCCCTGCAGTAGGCCTTCCCGAGGGACAGGTGGGTAACTCCGAGGTAGGACATCTCAATTTAGGTGCCGGCCGAGTCGTAGAGCAGTCGCTTGTGCATATTAACAAAGCCATTGCCCAAGGTACTTTCCAGAATAATGGAGCGCTGTTACAAGCCTTTGCATATGTCAGAGAGCATCAAAAAGCAATACACCTTCTGGGACTAGTGTCTGACGGCGGTGTACATGCCCACATAGATCACTTAAAGGCGCTATGCAGTACAGCGCATGCGCATAGGGTAGAGCGCGTGTTTGTACATGCCTTTACTGATGGCAGGGATACAGCACCCAAGAGTGTCCTTCAATTTCTAGAAGCGCTGGAAAGTCATTTACAAGCTACGAATGGACAGCTTGCTTCCATCACAGGGCGTTACTACGCCATGGACCGAGATCAACGCTGGGAGCGTACGCAACTGGCCTACAATGCATTGGTACAAGGCCAAGGAGTACTGATACAGCAATGGCGCCAAGCCATCACACAAGCCTATGCACAAGGGACCACCGACGAATTTTTTAAGCCCATGCTGCTCACTGATGCCACTGGTAACCCTAAGGCGCTTTTACAGGCAGGCGATGTGGTAATTTGCTTCAACTTTAGGGCAGATAGAAGTCGGCAATTAATGCAGCTGCTAACGCAACCGGCAGCTAGCCAAGCCTCGGCATGTCCTCCAGCGTTCCGTGGCCTCACCATGACTGCGTATGACGATAGCTGGCAAGACGTTCAAGCCTTATTCCCATCGCAATCCTTGTCCTCTACGCTGGGAGAAGTACTTAGCCAACATGGCAAACGCCAGCTGCGCATTGCCGAAACAGAAAAGTACCCTCATGTTACCTATTTTTTCTCAGGCGGCAGGGAAGCGCCATTCCCAGGCGAGGAGCGAATCCTCTGCCCTTCGCCTCGGGTAGCTACCTATGACCTTGCACCTGCCATGGCGGCACACGCCATTACCCAGCAGGTGCTATCTGTCATGACTCAACAAAAGGTAGATTTCATATGCCTCAACTTTGCCAACGCTGATATGGTAGGACATACTGGGGTGTGGAGTGCCACTGTGCAAGCCTGCGAAGTGGTGGACCGCTGTGTTCAGCAAGTAGTGCAGAAAGCATTAATGACCAATTACGCTACCTTGATAGTTGCCGATCATGGAAATGCAGAAAAAATGTACGATCATTGCAGAGACATTCATACTGCTCACACAGACTATCCAGTACCCTGTATAATGGCGGGGTGTGGGTCAGTTATGGCATTACGTGATGGCAGGCTAGCAGATGTGGCTCCTACGGTCCTGCACTACATGGGCCTTGCGGCGCCCAAGGCTATGCAAGGGCGATCGCTGATAGTAGGCTAGCAAGTCCTGGGCATTGAAAGATGAATGTACGCTGATAAAGAAGCCAAGCAGCATTATGCTGCTCGGCTAAACACCGAATTGAGATTATTTTGTTCAACTCAAAAAATACAATATGATAAATAGAGACGATATGGTACCTGTAGCAATGCTCCTACTACTAATGCCGGCCGTTATTGTAGGGTTTGTAACTGCAGGATACTGGCTTAGCATTATATTCCAGGCCAGATATATATCAGACCAGCGACATCAAGAGGTCTGTGAACACGTGAAAAGAGTGTATAGAAATGTTTCTGGATTCAACCTTAACGATGAAGAGTCAGAAGCAGTCCGGGCCCGTGGGGGATGCCCTATATATGGGGAGATTGTGCCAGATTCTATGCGTATCCTGGCAGAAAAGATACAACTTAGCAGTCAAGATGTATTCTATGACCTGGGGAGCGGAGTAGGTAAATTCCCGATATATATGCACCTAGCTACGCCCGTGAAAAAGAGTGTAGGCATTGAGCTTGCACCCTCGAGGCATAGGAGTGCGCAGGGAGCATTGGATAGACTTAAAAGTAAAGGAGTTATAAAGGCAGACACAGAAAGGCAGATTTCATTCATACATGGAGATATGACCGAGGTAGACCTTAGCGATGCGACATTCGTCTTCCTGTGTGCTACTTGCTTCTCTAGCGAGCTTATGGAGAAGCTTATGGAATGTTTTATGGCGTTGAAGCCTGGGTTAAGAATTGCTACGCTCAAACGGCTGCCAGAGCACCCACGGTTTTTACTCACAGATAGTCTAGCGCTACGCACCACTTGGTCAGACGGATCACCTATCTACTGCTACAAGTTGGCAGAGTAGTTCTTTACCAAGGCTGGACTCTATGAAGGCTACTTGCGGCTGTGGCAAGTGGCCTTTTTTGTTTGCGTACTTCCTAAACTCATCCAGCGTAGGCCTTACTTCCGTGGCGGAGTCATCATTCAATGCTGCTAGCTGCGACCCACACTTCGTATCACAAAGCCCATCGTTTGTATCCGCTGATCCTTCCCCCAGAGCTTAGCCATACTGCCCCCTGTAAGCTGGGCAACGTACACCACATGCGCTACTAGGTGTTCTGGTTTGTGTGGCCCGTTAGCCTCTGTGTTGTAGAAAAAATCCCCAACTTGCTCTACCAATGAATGTGCTTCCTTTTCTAGAAGAGCTTGCCCAAAAGCTCTACACCCAGCACGGCAAGCATATCAGCAAACTGACCATTGTATTTCCCAATTGGCGGTCAGGGCTAGCCTTCCAACGGCACTTGTCTGCTCAGCTACCCAAGCCCATGTGGGCGCCTCAGGTGCAAAGCATGGAAGCATTGATACGACCGATTAGCCCTTTACGCCCCGCCCGCATCCTACCTCTGATAACAAAGCTCTACCAAACTTTTCAAGACCTTCGCCTCCACGACAGTGAGGTTACACAGCAAGAGTCCCTGGCACAGTTCTACCGCTGGGGAGCCATGCTACTACAGGACTTCGACGTGGTAGATAGGTACCTGGTAGAAGCCCGCCATCTCTTTCGTGACTTGAGTAAGCAAAAAGAGCTCAGCACTACCTATGATCATCTCACTCACACACAGCGAGAGGCCATCCTGTCTTTTTGGAAAAGCTTTGGAACCCGCCTATCTAGCCACCAGCAAAAGTTTTTGAAGCTCTGGAAGGTACTACCCCAGGTGTATACAGCATTTAGTACGCAGCTACGCGCCCAACACATCGGCTACACTGGACTATGCCAGCGGACGGCTTATGAAGCGCTGCGTGAAGGCACGACTTCGATACCGGCTACGCACATAGTCTTTGCGGGCTTCAGCGCACTAAGTCCGGTAGAAGAAAAGATTATGGCCTGGTGTCACGAGCATTTACCCACAGATTTCTATTGGGATGTAGATGCTTACTACATGAAGAATGATCTACAGGAAGCAGGAGACTATTTGCGGGTTTATCGTCGACGCCCTCATTTCCAGCAGAGCTTCCCGCAGGTGCTTCCAGCCAGGCTACAGGATGCCTCCAAACGTATAAAGCTCATGGCCACAGCATCAGCGGTGGAGCAGGTACAGCGCCTCGCCGGACAGCTCCGTGCGCTAGCCCAGGCACAAGGGGATGGCTTCGTGCCTGGCAAAACAGCGATCGTCGTGGCCAATGAAAGACTACTCCTCCCTCTACTCCATGCCCTGCCCGCCGAACACCCACCCGTCAACGTAGCGATGGGCTATCCACTACGTAACACGGCTACGTACCAGCTGCTGGATAAGCTATTAGCCCTACAAGTAGCTGCTGGCCAAGAGGCGTGGCCCGCAGGCTACCTAGCCACGCAATACATATTACCACTGTTACGCCATGCTGGCGTTGCAGGTAACGAAAAAGCCCCAGCCCATCAGCTCTGCCAACAACTGCAGAAGTCTGGCCAACGCTATGTGGAGCAGAGAATACTCGCGAGCTTGGGAGCACTGTACCAGGTATTATTCAAGCCATTGACGCCTAACGAAAGTCCAGCGCAGTACTTGGTAGCATGTTTGGAGGCACTACGGGAAGCGAACGTTGACCAAGAAAGCCCTCTCGTGCGTTCCATAGAGTGTCGAAGCATTGAAAAGCTCTTGCAGGCCTCAAAACAGCTAGTAGCCACCTTACAGCCCTATACCACTAGTCTAGAGGACTTTACACAATTATTCCAGCATTACGCACGTTCCCTACAGATCTCGCTGGAGCAAGGCAATGCCAACGCCATACAGCTTTTGAGCGTTCTGGAGACCAAAAATCTAGACTTCGATAATATATTTATACTAGGCATGAACGAGGATGACTTCCCCGCGCAGACGGCGCCTAACACCTTTATTCCCTACAACCTACGCCGGGGCTATGGCCTCCCTACTGCCGACAAGTACCAGGCGTCGCTCTTTGCCTACCATTTTTATCGGCTGCTGCAACGCGCCCAGAACGTGTACCTCACCTACAGCACACAAACTTCTGCGGGTAATGCAGGAGAAATGAGCCGTTACCTGTATCAGCTTCTATACGAGGCCAAGCTTCCCGTCGCCTCTCATACAGCGCCCCAATCTTTACATGTGCCTGCGGTCTCGCCCATTGAAGTACCCAAAACAGTGCCTATACTGCAGCAATTAGACCAGTGGACAACGCAGTCTAGCGGTGCGGTGCGTGGCCTCACGCCTTCTGCACTCAATACCTACCTGGACTGTAGCCTAAGATTCTATTTTCGGTACATTGCACGGCTCAAGCCCCCAGAACCTTCTTCGCCAGTGGTAGATACGCAGCGTTTTGGCCTGCTCTTCCACGCAGTCATGGAACAGCTGTACACCCCCCTACTGCGCAAAAGCCAACAGCAGCCTCTGCAAGCTGAGGATTTTGTCGCTTTGCGGCCTAAGGTGGCCCCCATGGTGGAACAAGTATTGGCGCAGCAGCTACGCCTGGGTAACGAACAGCTAGTTCCCCCCAAAGATCAACACATAATTGCACAGAAAGTACTGCAGAGGCTAGTAGCGCGGGTGGTAAAGTTGGATGAGGAATATGCTCCTTTTACGCTACTGGGGCTGGAAGTTGGGCGTGCGCATCCCCTTAGTGCTACCATAGCATTACAGCATGGCAAAGAAGTAAGGCTAAGCGGCATCATAGATCGGGTAGATCAAAAGGATGGCACAGTGCGAACATTAGACTACAAGACAGGGAACGACAGTAAACGAATAACATCCATCACTGCGCTACTTGACAGCAACAGCCGCACCCGAAACGGCGCTGCGTTGCAAACCCTACTATATGCCTGGCTATTCCAGCAGAATTATCCAGATGCGGGCGTGGTTACTCCAGGCTTGATTAACAGCCGCCAGGTATTTAACAAATCGTTTACCACGCACTTTTCCATCAAAATACCTAATAGCAAGTCATACGTACCGTTCCTGGACATAAGTGCACACAAGCGTGCCTTTGAAGCAGAGTTGCGGGAAGTTCTAGAGGAATTGTGGGATCCTGAGACGTCGTTCGCTCAAACCGAAGACGCTAGCCGTTGTGTGCATTGCCCGTACAAAGGCATTTGTCAACGGCACTAGCAGAGGGGCTGCATTCTTTCATATTCCATCCTCTCGGGGGCGATTAGCAAGACAAAGCAAAACGACAGTGCAGCCAGCGGTGAACGCATGGATAGAGAGCCTATTTTGGGGTAACACATTCCTAAGGGATATGGCACCCATCGCATTGCTAGGCTGAGCTGGGGACTCAAAAAATAGAGACGGGGCAGTAAGCCCTTAGCTTAGGCTCGATAGCCCTTGCTCTTTGTATCGCCAGTGCGCGGCATCGCCTCTTTCAGCGATGAAATCCATGCGTTTGGTACGGATTTGCACTTCTATCCACTGTCCATCGTCATTCATCACGGTAGTGTGCAGCGCTTCGTAGCCTGTTTTTTTGGGAATGCTTATCCAGTTCCTTGTCCTTGCTTTGTGTGGTCTGTAGGCATTGGTAACGGCCGTATATGCTTGCCAGCAAGCCTTTTTTTCTTCCTCTCTCGGCGCATCTATAATAATGCGAACGGCCAGCAAGTCATATACTTCTTCGAAAGCTATTTTTTGTTGCTTCATCTTCCGCCAAATAGAGTATACCCCTTTCACACGCGACTTAAACGCATAGTCAATCCCTGTCTTCTCGAGCTCATACTCAAGAGAAGCTTGAAAGCATTGCAACACGGATTCATACCCTCTGGTGTACTCCCGAACCTTGTTCTGCAAGCGTTCATATTGTTTCTGGCTAGTGTGCTTGAAGTACAGATCTTCGAGCTCTGCCTTCATATCATAAAGCCCTAGCTTCTGCGCGAGTGGGACATAGATGCTGTTTGCCTTCAGGGCAGCAACCGTTTGGTTACTGGATGGTAGCAAAGTCAACGTACGCATGTCGTACAGGTAGCCTACCAGCACAATTAGTAGACATTGCCGATCTCTTTCTGATACCAACGCTGAACTTGTGGAGCGCGTATCATGGCTAGCACGCATGGCTTCAGGACGCTGCTCTAGCTTAATCAGCTCTCCAATCGTACGTGCAGTCTCTTCACCAAAATTTTCTTCGGCTTGGGAGATCGTAAGGAGCTTCTCATCGACGGCCCTGTATAGGACCGCACACACGACGCTTTGCATGTCTAAGTCGAGCTCTTTGACCAGGATTGCCGCAAGGCCTATTGCCCGCATGAGCAAGCTTTTGGGGACCGGCGCTGGCAATACTTGTCCAGCCAAGACCAATAAGCGTATCGCTTTCCTTACTACCTCTGCATCGCTGTACTTGAAATTAGGCCCCACAAGTTCACAAAGTATGTAATACTTATTAAGCAATCCCTTCTCAAATTCATCAGCCTTGTATAGTGTATGGTGGGGCATGGGGGAGAATAACTTTGCTTCGTTACGTGTGTAATTCAGTTTTTAGCTATAGTTTTGCGCTTGCTTCACGAGCGGATGTGGCGAAATTGGTAACCGCACTAGATTTAGGATCTAGCGCCGCAAGGCTTGGGGGTTCGAGTCCCTCCATCCGCACTTTTTGTCAAACAATTCCGCCAATAAAAGCAAAAAAATTAATAGCTCCTACACGCAACCAATTTTTTAGGAATCAACTTCTCTTTGTTGCCTTTAGATAGCTGCATCATATGCTTAGCCTGTATAGGCATTGAGGGGCGTGTGTGGAGTAGTATATGTTTTTAATGCCTTCTAGGTCTGCACATCCACAGTATCGCTACGGAAAACATCCCTTGATGCAAAAGTCATGAGTCTTCTGTAGGCTCCAGGAATGTGTATATCTCCCGGCGCCATCCATCAACTAAATTATAATGACTAATAGAGAAGCATTTGAGCATTATGCCGTCAAGAAGCACCAGCTAAGTAGCATGCACGTAAACAGCTATATGGACCAAATGGAAAGCATGACGCGTTCCGTGATTGAAGAGCGGCCTACGCACTTCAGAGAAATAGATGTCTTCTCCAGAATGATTATGGAGCGGATTATCTTTTTAGGCATGCCGATTGATGATCACATCGCCAACATTATCATTGCGCAGCTGCTATTTCTGGAATCTGCAGACGCGAAGAAAGACATCATACTATACATCAATAGTCCAGGGGGGTCCGTCTATCCAGGGCTAGGTATCTACGATACTATGCAGTACATCCTCCCTAATATAGTCACCATTTGTACTGGGCTAGCAGCTTCCATGGGAGCGGTGCTATTGGCTGGAGGGGTCAAAGGCAAACGTTCTGCCTTGCCACATTCTCGCATTATGATCCACCAGCCATTGGGGGGTGCTAAGGGTCAAACCTCTGATATGGAAATTACCATCAAACAGATGCTAGAGGTCAAGCAAGACCTGTATCAAATACTAGCCAAACACACTGGGAAAGATGTAGCTACCATAGAAAAAGATTCTGATCGGGACTTTTGGATGAAGGCAGAAGAAGCACAGCAGTATGGTATTATCGACGAAGTTTTGATACATAAAAAATAAGGCTATGGAAACTGTGAGCTGCTCGTTCTGCGGAGTATGTGACGACAAATCAGTCACAATCATTGAAGGGAATCAGGCCAGTATATGTGAGCGATGCATCAAGCAAGCAAGCAGACTCATAAAGAAGGAAAAAGGGCCCAAGCGTACATCCATTAACGACCTTGTACTCAAGGTGCCACAGAAGATAAAAGAGGCTTTAGATGAATACGTAGTGGGCCAAGATGATGCAAAAAAAGTATTATCTGTTGCTGTATACAACCACTACAAGCGTATCATCCAGCCTATGCTAAAGGATGACGTGCTTATCGAAAAGTCCAACATCATACTGGTAGGGGAGACGGGCACTGGGAAGACCTACTTGGCACGTACCCTAGCACGCCAAATTCTGCAAGTGCCTTTTTGTATAGTTGATGCTACGGTACTTACAGAAGCGGGCTACGTAGGCGAGGATGTTGAGAGTATCTTGGCGCGCCTATTACAGGCAGCCGACTATAATGTCAGCGCTGCAGAAAAGGGAATTATCTACATAGACGAAATAGACAAAATTGCCCGCAAAAGCGATAATCCTTCCATCACCCGTGATGTAAGTGGAGAGGGAGTGCAGCAGGCGCTTCTCAAGCTATTAGAAGGTACCACAGTGAATGTGCCACCCCAAGGCGGCAGAAAGCACCCAGACCAAAAAATGATCCGCGTCGATACCCAAAATATTTTGTTTATATGCGGCGGAGCGTTTGATGGCTTAGACAGCGTGATTAGTAGAAGGCTAAATACCACGCCAATAGGCTTCAAATCTATAGCATCTAGATCAGAACGTGTAAAAGATGATAACCTGATGCAATACGTTGCTTCTCCTGATCTAAAAAATTATGGCCTTATTCCAGAACTGCTTGGGAGGCTACCCATCGTTACTTACCTTGATCCTCTGGATGCAGCGACATTGCGTAAAATTCTTGTGGAGCCAAAAAATGCATTAACCAAGCAGTATGTTAGGCTATTCTTTATGGAGGGAATAAAATTGACCTTCTCAGAAGATATTATAGAGTACATAGTGCAGAAGGCACTAGCACTTAAGTTAGGGGCCAGGGGACTAAGGTCCATCTGTGAGGCCATCATTACAGATTTAATGTTTGAGGCGCCCTCCTGGGAGCACAAGAAGGAAATAGTATTAGATAAGGCATATGCTATAGAAAAGCTTGGTAAAGCTCGGCTAGATATGCTAAAGGTAGCTTAGTAAAGCATCTAATTGTTAATCGAACATAATCTCTCAAGTGAGACGCTGCCGCAATGCCTATAAACAATTTTCGGGAAAAGTGTATAAATTGCCGCACGGTATTT
>JBCBHC010000020.1:0-9487 GCA_038526075.1 Bacteroidota bacterium
TACCGGCAGTACCAAGGTAGCCAAGCGTAGATAAGGGAACGCAGCATGCTGCTGCATAAGTAAACACAGTATAGTGTAGGGTAGCACGCCAAAGGTGACCAGATCTGCCAACGCATCCAGCTGTTTGCCGAACGAAGAGGTAGCATCGAGGCGACGTGCCAGGAGCCCATCCAAAAAATCGAAGCACCCTCCTAGCCAGGTGCACAAAGCTGCGTACGTCAGATTCCCGTTGAGCACACAAAGGATGCCCAAGCTTCCGCTCATTAGATTGCACAGTGTCAGTACGTTAGGCAAGTTTTTTAGCATGCTGTCGACATCGATGAGTACCCAAAGGTAACGAATAGAGCTAGGCTTGTTGTATAGCTTTGTGCCTGTACTAGCACACGGATGCGCTGTGGCGCCTCTGTGGCAGCCATATTGCTATCGGGAGCAATGAAGCAGAGGCTCAGTGTGGAAGAGCTGTGAGTTTCTATTGCCGAGGAGTTTTTTTTCGGCTAGCTTTATCCTCATTCTTTCTAAACAGAAGGGGAATGGGTAAAAAGCGAAATTTTTAACCAAAACCATGAGTAAACAGCCACTGAAAAGATATTCTACAGAAGATCTTAAAGCGTTTGAGCAGTCTATTCGCGCCAAGCTCACTAAGGCACATGAAGAACTGAAGAATATTTCTAGTACGCTGAGCAGAAAGTATGATAATAACAGTGACCCTGTCAGCAATATATCGGAAGACAGTGCTGAATCCGCTGAGAAAGAAACGCTCAGCCAGCTGGCAGCCCGCCAGCGGAAGTTCATCTCAGAGCTAGAAGCCGCTCTGGTACGCATTAAAAATAGAACGTACGGCATCTGCATTATCACTGGCGAGCTTATTGACAAAGAACGGTTACAAGCAGTACCACACACGCGTCACTCCTTGGCTGCAAAACTTTCTATGAGTTAATCGTACCAAGGAACTGCCTTTAGCCATTTTCTTGTGTCCAATCCAATGTAGTAAACCCCCAGTGTAGTAAACCCCGTTCTCCTTACGACAGCGTAGTTACCACATAGCCCCTTTGTGCTGCAGCGCTCTCTTAGATTCCTAAAATACCATGACAGTGCCTGACAGTATTCGGCTAAACAAGCTAATTAACAATGCAGGCATTTGCTCAAGACGAACGGCTGACCGGCTTATTCAGGCAGGACATATTACAGTGAATGGACAGCCTGTGACTACGCTAGGCTACAAAGTCACCGCACATGACGTAGTGCACTACCGTGGTAGACGGCTACGAGCAGAGAAGCTAGTTTATGTACTACTTAACAAACCCAAAGATTACATCACTACTGCCAAAGATCCACAAGGGCGTAAAACTGTGCTGGATCTCACCCAGTCAGCATGCACGGAACGCATCTTTCCGGTAGGTAGGCTAGACCGTAATACTACGGGACTCTTGTTGCTAACTAATGATGGTGATCTTGCGAAAAAGCTATCACATCCCGCTAGCAATGTCAAAAAGCTCTATCAGGTTACTTTAGACAAAAAAATAAGTGAGGCAGATCTTGCGAAGATACAGGCAGGCATCACCCTTGAGGGTGGCTTAGCACAAATAGATCAACTGGCGATAGTAAGCCAGGATCGCAAGAATCTAGGTTTAGCGATACATATGGGGAAGAACAGAATAGTTAGACGCATATTCGAGCATCTACGCTACCAAGTCATCCGCCTAGACCGCGTGATGTACGGAGGACTTACCAAAAGGGGATTGCCTCGAGGCAAGTGGCGTATGCTCACCACTCAGGAGATCAGAGGAATGTACCAGCTAATCATGACTAAGCGGGGAGCTGTACTGAAATAGTTTACCGTTGATCAAAGCTAAATGCTGTCCGGCCAATAAGCTTGAATTTCACTGACATGTCGTCACAGTGGTCTTTAGCCATAGCTCCAACTAATTCCCCCTATACTATCCTGTACAACAATTCCCTGTGTCTTCAGTTGTGCCCGAATGGCAACTACTTGGGCATACTGTTTGTCAGCTTTAGCCTGGCGGTATAGATTTAGTAAGATCTCTATCAACGCAGTAGTAGATGCGCTAGATTCTTCTATCAGGCCAAGGATATCTTGTACAAACATCCGGTAAGTAGTCGCAAGCTGTTCCAGTGCCTTGGGCGGGCAGGTAGCCAATGTATCTGGCTTGTTTTTAAACGTGTTGATATGCCGTAATAGCTGGAAGAGCGCTGACATAACCTTGGCTGTATTAAAATCATCATTCATGGCAGCATAGCAATGCGTACAGTGCGCTTCTATCTGTACGCCCAGAGGCTTGTTGACCTTAGCAGGAGCTTCAGTAGCCGGTAACTCTTCTAGCGCCTTGAGGCCATTCATCAGTTTAAGGTATCCTACTTGCGCGGCTTGCAGCGCTTGGGTGGAGAAGCTAAGTGGGCTGCGGTAGTGAGCCTGTAGAATAAAGCAACGTAAGACCATGGGACTGTAGGCTTGGTCTAGCAATGCATGCGTGCCTCCAAAGAACTCGGCCAGGGTAATGAAGTTACCGAGTGATTTGCTCATCTTTTGCCCATCGATAGTGACAAGGTTGTTGTGCAGCCAGTATCGCGCCAGGCTCGTCTGTTGCGCAGCTTGTGACTGTGCTAACTCGCATTCATGGTGCGGGAAGAGTAGGTCCACGCCGCCGGCATGGATATCGAAGTGGGAACCCAAGTACTTGGTCGCAATAGCTGAGCACTCTATGTGCCAACCTGGGAATCCTTCGCCCCACGGTGAGGGCCAGCGCATGATGTGGATAGGCGTAGCCTTTTTCCATAATGCAAAGTCTAATGGATCACGCTTAGCTTGCTGCCCAACTAGTTCTCTGGTACCCGCAATCAAGTCATCCAATACTCTCCCCGAAAGCTGGCCGTAAGGGTGGTGCTTGTGATAAGCCTTGACATCGAAGTATACCGAGCCCTGAGACTCATAAGCCAGCCCCGCTGCCATGATCTTTTGTATCATGGCTATTTGTTCGGTGAGGTGCCCGCTGGCCTGAGGCTCTATGCTAGGAGGCAGCGTGTTTAACATCGCCATATCGTGCCGGTAGCTGTTGGTATAGCGTTGCACCACTTCCATAGGTTCCAAGGCTTCACGCTGTGCCTGGCGCACTATTTTATCAGCGCCATCGTCAGCATCCCGCTCGAGATGGCCCACGTCTGTGATATTGCGGACATACCGCACTTGATAGCCCAAATGCCTGAGATATCTCACTACCACGTCAAAATTGACGGCACTACGAGCATGACCTAAGTGTGCTGGCCCGTATACCGTAGGCCCGCATACGTACATGCCCACACGTGGGGGGGTTAGGGGCGCAAAGGCCTCTTTCTGACGGGTTAGGGTGTTATAAACTTGGAGTGACTGCTGCATAGCAAAAAGCTAATGGCCCTTTTGAAGAGGAGGAGCGAGACGCCTTATGTTGTAGCTCTCCTAGAATGGCTTTTGTAACATTGTCCTCGATGGGCTGATAGCTTTCTGCGCTGTATTTATATTTAGCGAGGACCAGAAAGAAAGCATGTACACCGACCTTCACATTCTACATCAACCTTACCTAAACGCGTAGTGTAGCCTTCGAGAAGCCATAGAAGCCCAAAGCACGCCTCCAACGCTTCAAAACGGCTCTAAGTAATTTAGTAGAGAATGTGGGGTTGAGTATCAACTGATCCTCTGGAGCTACTTCTAAAACATGTAATTGCGCTTGCTACCCTAGCGCTTTCGGATGGCCATGCAAGACTCCGCTAGATATCAAGATACAATATGCTGCCCCTCAGCATTTGGAGCGTTGCTAAGAGTGCTCTAAGAGATAAGACCATGATTCACGTTGAGGCCAGGACGTATAAGGCGCTGTGGCTGCGCACGCTAGGGCATATAGCCTTTGCTTTAGCCTAGGGCTATTTTTTGAGTATCATTTCTTGAAGAAGCATATTCAAGTATGCAGCGTCTAAGCCTGTCCATTTACATACCTGCGCTACAGGAGTACCGCCCTGAAGCATATTTCTGGCCACATCAAACCTACCTTGTTGCATGCCTCTCTGTATGCCTTCCTGTATGCCTTGTTGCCTGCCTGCCTGCTTACCTTCTTGTATACCTTCTCGTCTACCTCTTCGTACGCCTTGCTGCATAGCGTCTCTTCTATCTTTTATTCTTGCTGTCATGATATCTTTTCTGTCTTCAACGCTTTTAGTTGAATTGATCCTCCAGAGTTGCAGTATGGTAGCCAAAAAATGATCATGTAGCATCTCGCTAGATATGCGGCATGGCATATTACTCTCAATCCCTCAGAGAGTTTGAGAGATAGGAGTACTCTCCACGTTGAAGCCAGGACATATGAGGCGCTATGGCTGCGCACGCTAGAGTATATAGCCTTTGCTTTAGCCTAGGACTACTTTTTGAGTATCATTTCTTGAAGAAGCATATTCAAGTATGCAGCGTCTAAGCCTGTCCATTTACATACCTGTGCTACAGGAGCGCCGCCCTGAAGCATATTTCTGGCCACATCAAACCTACCTTCTTGCATGCCTTCTCGTCTACCTCTTCGTACGCCTTGCTGCATAGCGTCTCTTCTATCTTTTATTCTTGCTGTCATGATATCTTCTTTTTGTTCAGGGTACACTTCTACAAATATATCAACTATTTTCTTCGGATCTTCTTCACTCACGTTATAAATGTAGTCAAAACATGAGACCACCGCACTCTCCGTTGTTGTCAGACTTCTGAGTAGTTCTTTGTTTTTAGCCATCCAAGAGCGGAAATTCTTGTTGCGACCGTTTTTGAGTAGTAACGTCATTAAGCCGCAGGGGCCTTGTGCTGCCAATTGCTTATCCCCGATCAGATTTAGATTCACCAGCTTAAACGGACATCGCGAAATATTTGGGAAAAACTCTACCAAATCGGGGCGCTCAAAACGACTTTCTAGATCTGAAGGATCTGGATATACCTTACTATTCCCGTTGTAAAGTACAATATGGTAGATGAGTCCTAATTTCTTATGTCCTTGCTTGAAGTGCTTCAAGTTAATGGCGGACTCATATTGAGTAGTGCGCACTGGCATAGTCAAGTCGATCTTTCGTTCCTGCTCTACGTGTAGATATACACTCGCTCGGGAGCCTCGCGTGTATACACGATAAAGCATATCAGTAAAGAGTGCTTTTCGTCCTTCTGGACGCACAACAGCATCGGCAATAGTGAGTGTAGCCCAGTCCAATGCTTCGACTAAATCTTTGGGTAAATTCGCTTTGAAGAAAGCTAGGGCTACTATCTGGATCTCTAGCATTAGTTGTGTAAACACATCATGTGGTGTTTTTAATCTCTTCCCCATTGTTGAGTAGGTTTTATGAGTGAATTTTTAGCTGCTTTACTCCTTGAATGCTTAAATCAATATCCTGTCTGGCCTTTTTGGTATTACCTCCTTTTTGTGATCATGCTACCGAAAGGTATCAGTGGCTTACTTCTTGGACGAGACTGTCATTGGGGTATGCTATTACTCGCTGGTAGCCTTCTATTCTTCATAGAGAGTTTCGTTGGAAAGTAGGCGTTTTTTTCTCTCCTCCCAACACATATATCAGATTAGTGTCTCTAACGCTGCAGAACTCTCCTCAAACAGGAATTCTGACTTTAACACGTTGGGCTAAGCTGATGCTCCAGGCGATTCCCCCACGCATAGCTAACTAGTATCCTAGCCTACTACGCACTTTCTCAAGCGTGCATACAGCTATTTTTCTTGCTTTGGCTTCCCCTAGGGCTAGTTGTGCGTCCACGGCGGGCAAGTCAGTTATGTAGGCCTTGAAACGCTGCCTAGCTTCGGCAAACCTGTCTAAGATGACGGCGAGGAGTTCTTGCTTAGCGTGGCCATAACCGTAATTACCTGCTTGGTATCGCCGGCGCATGGTAACTATCTGCGCTTCAGGAGCTAACATACTGTATAGCCTAAATACAGTACATCGATCGGGGTCTTTGGGCTGCCCTAGGGGAGTACTATCTGTCTTTATAGACATCACTGCTTTCTTAAGCGCCTTCTCTGGCAGGAACACGTCTATAGTATTCTTGTAAGACTTACTCATCTTTTGTCCATCTACACCTGGTACAGTAGGAGTAGTGGGGCTCAGCTTAGCCTCAGGTAATGTAAATGTATCTCCACACTGGTGATTGAAGCTATTGGCGATATCGCGTGTAATCTCCAAATGCTGCAACTGATCTTGCCCCACAGGTACTACTTCAGTATTGTAAAGCAAGATATCCGCTGCCATAAGCACAGGATAGGTAAATAGGCCTGCATTAACGGTTGACAGTCTTTGTGATTTATCCTTGAAAGCATGTGCATTGGCTAGCATTGGGTAAGGCGCAAAGCAGCTTAGGTACCAAACCAGCTCACACACTTCCGGCACTCTTGACTGTCTGTAAAATACCACCTGGTTAGGATCTAGCCCTAAAGAGAGCCATGCTGCCGCTGTAGCGTAGGTGTATTCTTGTCTCGACGCGACGTCTTTGATAGTTGTAAGCGTGTGCAGGTCTGCGATGAAGAAGAAAGCCTCATGCGTAGTGCTTTGGGCTAGCGCTAAGCCTGGTAACATGGCCCCAAGTAAGTTACCCAAATGGGGCCGACCAGTGCTTTGAATACCAGTGAGGATACGTGCCATGAGTGTTATAGAGATAAAGCCATGGCAAATATAGAGTACGTGGGCTACAGGCGCAGGCACAGAATATTTAACCTGCTACATGTGATACCTACACATAAAAGATCATACTCCAGTGTGGGGTGTAACCCGTACGCTTGGCCGCACGTTATTAAAAACTGCAATGGCGTCTTGGCGTCTACTTGTAAGCATCTGGCAGATACCTGATTAGAGATAATCCCAGAGTAATTCTAGCTTTGTGCGTATCGCGGCATTCTTCTAGTTTTGTCGTATTTACCACTTTGAGTCAATGCGCTATGATGCGAAAAGGCAGCCCGAGGAGAAACAAAATGCTTGGCTAGCCGGCATGGGATTAGAGTATTTGGGTGCGTGTCACTGGCAACTCCCTCCCGCAGCGCTTGTGGAGGAAGCTCTCCGAAATCATGAAGGGGTACTTTCCTCAACAGGCGCATTAGTCTGTAGCACTGGTAAGTTTACAGGACGTTCGCCACGAGATAAGTTCATTGTTCAGGACAGCGAAACACATGATAAGGTGTGGTGGGGCACAGTGAATACTCCTTTCGCTCCGCAACACTTTGAGGCTCTATACCAAAGAGTTGTACAATTCCTAAAAGGAAAGAAAGTATATCTCCGTGATGCCTACGCTAGTGCCTTACCTGCCTACCAACTTCCCATCAGGATAATCAATACAGTAGCCTGGCATAATCTTTTTGCGCACAATCTATTTGTGAGACCTAGCCAAGAAGCACTACGGGAATTTGTACCAGAATTTACCATCATTAGCGTGCCCGAGTTCCAGGCAGTACCACAGGTGGACGGAACCCGCCAAGCGAATTTCACTATCATTAACTTCACAAAGAAAATTATTTTGATAGGCGGAACAGGCTACGCAGGTGAAATGAAGAAGGGGATCTTTGCTTTCATGAACTACATGCTACCTCAGCGGCATCAAGTGTTGCCGATGCACTGCGCAGCGAACATGGGCTCACAGGGAGACACAGCAATTTTCTTTGGACTCTCTGGGACGGGCAAGACAACACTTTCAGCTGATTCAGGAAGACGCCTCATTGGCGACGATGAACATGGATGGTACGACGAAGGAATCTTCAACTTTGAAGGAGGATGTTACGCAAAGACCATTCACTTATCTCCAGAACGGGAACCCCAAATATTTCAAGCCATTAAGTTTGGGGCCATTTTAGAGAACCAATGTTTTGTACCCGGAACACGTATTGTGGACTATGATAATGCCACGGTTACGGAGAATACCCGCACTGCTTACCCAATAGAACACGTTCCGCAAGCTATTATCCCTTCGTTGGGAGGAATTCCTAAGCACATTTTCTTTCTTACTTGTGATGCACACGGCGTGTTACCCCCTATTGCCAAGCTCAACAAAGCACAAGCCATGTATCACTTCCTTACTGGCTACACAGCTAAAGTCGCAGGCACGGAAACAGACGTAATAGAACCCCAAGCTACCTTCTCGGCATGTTTTGGAGCGTCTTTTCTGCCCTTGCATCCTACGCAATATGCTGCAATGCTTGGCCAAAAGATGGAAGCGCACGAAGTGTCTGTTTGGCTAGTAAACACAGGTTGGGTGGGCGGCCCGTATGGCGTGGGAGAGCGGATAGCACTAGCACACACCCGTACCATAATCACCGCTGCGCTTTCAGGGGCCTTGGACAAGGTTGACTATGCTACGCACGAAATATTTAATATCGCCGTGCCTACTAGCTGCCCAGGGATCCCCTATACGCTACTCAGCCCCATTAGTACCTGGAACAACACAGAGGCCTATACACAACAAGCGCGACAACTAGCAAGCAATTTTGTCGATAATTTTAAGCAATATGAGAATTTTGCTGATGCAGAGATTTGTGCAGGGGGGCCTTCGCTCTCTTAAAACCACTGGTAAGCCCAAACAATTCCCGAGAATCAGCAGATCAATGTGACATTTTAGCATTGATCTATTCCGTGGCTAACGAAAGATTAGCTCGATAGAATGCTCCATTAATATACCCTACTTCATGCGCAGTAAGTACGTTATTTGGTTAATTACAGGACTATTTTTGGCATGGGCACCGTACTCATTAGCCAAGGTGCCGAGTATTGCTAAACGCTTTCCTCGAAAACACATCCCTAAATCCAGACAGAAAACTCCCCTAAAAAAGAGAAAGCGTTTTTCCATCACTACCCCAGACACTCCTGCTGAGCGGCACAAAGATGAAAAGCGCAGAAACTTAACACTAGAAAGGAAAGTACAGCGTGCTTGGATATACTCTACCATAGTACCTGGCTGGGGCCAAGCATATAACCAGCAGTATAGACGTGTCATAGGGATCTATGCAGTGTTTGGTGTGTTCAGTTGGGGGGGATACTACTACCACAGAGCGTACCGGCAAGTAAAGTATGAGTACATCCGAGAGGTCAATGAGAACTACAGCATGCGAAGCTATGTCGATTACTGCCGTAGGTACCGTGACTTATTCATCATTGCTGGTGGTATATGGTACGTGGCCAATATTATGGATGCTTATGTGGGCGCTAGCCTAAAAACTTTTAACATCTCCAGCAACATTGGCTTGAAGGTCAGGCCCACCATAGTACCTACAGCATATAACAAGCCCGCTATGGGACTGAGTGTATGCTTGCGCCTCAAAAGATGAACATACTTCTAATTGGATACGGAAAAATGGGACGCGCTGTTGAAAAAACTGCTCTACAGCGTGGCCACCATGTTGTGCAAAAGATCAGTGCTAAGAACAAGGCAGCACTGGCCACTGTAGAGGCTGCTACTGTTAATGTGGCTATTGAGTTCAGCGAGCCTAAT
>JBCBHC010000021.1:0-9453 GCA_038526075.1 Bacteroidota bacterium
ATTTCAGTCTAAGACATGTTGAGATATAAACAGTACGTCTCATACTACTTCTTTTTTTGGAAGAGTTCCTGCCATCGGCTGAAGCTTCTGGTGTACAGTAAGCTAACTCCTCCTGTAAACTGCTTGCTCGTGTGCTTGGGGGCAATACTGTCCAGCCGTTTGTTGTACATTTTCATGCGGAGCCTACCATCTTTTGTAAGTAGGTATTCGACTGTCACATCACCGATAATGCGCTCTGCGTCAGTAACAGGTTTTGTGCTGTTGTTACTGCTAGTAGCGCTGGACACTCGTAGCCTCCCATTGAACAAGCTGTACGAAAGCTTAAGCCGAAGGCCATCCACACCTCTCTGGTTCAATGCTGTCAAGTCTAAGTCAGCGTCGATGTCTAGATTTTCGCTAAAGCTGGATGCAAGCCCGCTGAGCTCGTGTGATAGGAGTTCGCTGACACTCCGCCCTAAGCTTCCCTGGCTTGACCTGGCTAAATTATCATTGAAGAATTTTTTGAAGAAGATAAGGCTAATGACTTGATTCATTAAATACTGCGAGTCTGTTTTGATTCTTTCTTGGAATACATCTATCGTAGCATTATTCACACTCTCTACAAACCGGATATCAAAGAGTAGCACTGGCGCAGACAAAGCGCCTGCAATATCCAGGACTACTTCCACCGGGTACCTGTGTTTATCCCAGTCATCTTTTTTGCTGGAATCGCTCTGGAGCAATGGTGCAATGCTTGCGTGCTGTTCGTAAGTACTTTGCACGGATAGCATTCCCTTATGGATGTCTCCTTGCCATGTAATGCGGCTGCCTGGCGTAATATTGAACCGCTTCTTGAGAAACTGATACAGTGAAAGTGTGTAAGCACCTTGCAAAAACTCAACGCTCCCCACCATACTCAACACCCCATCGGGGGCTACTTTTAGGGTAAGCGTACCAGCGCCTTTACCCTGGATGGTATCCCCTGAGGTAGTATTCAGAATAATGGTCCCCGTCATGTCTGGGGTAATCTCTAGCACTAAGGTTAGCTTGGGTCCCTTTAGCCTAACTGTTGGGCTGATATGTTTGGCAACCTCGCGCTGAGACTCGCTTGTGATGAAGTGTATGAAGTCTTCCTGTACCACTTTGTTGCCTATGTTGCGCACAGGGATGTAAATGTGTGATCCAGCATCGGTCTTGGCTTGTAGGTGTAAAGACAGATTGTCCGCGGGGCCTGTAAGTGAAAGCGTACCGCTTGTCACGCTGGTACCGTAGAAAGGGCGATTCTTCCCAGCATCTAGCTGCAGTACTTTGAGTTTGGACAACTTCCCCTTGATGTCTAGCAGCACCTCTTGCGTTGGCTGGCAATGAATGGTCCCTTTTAACAGTGCCTTACCCTGCTGGTCATCCATTAGCTCCAGACGGTCAATAGTCAGTTGACGGCCTGCGCACGTAACCTGGCTGTTGAGATGATAGTAGGCGCCTGTTGCCTCTACACATACACCTCCGTCGGCGACACTTAGTTGTCCATAGAGTTTGGGGAGCTGCGGCGTGCCTGTAACGTGTAGCTCCCCGCTAACCTTGCCTGAAAGCTTTGAGAGCACACCTGTCGTTAGCGGCTGTACCAGCGCTAGCTCCGTATGAGCAAGCTGAATCGCGAGCTGCAGGCTATCGTCTTTGCTTAGAGGAGCATAATGCCCGGCCATGGTTAGCATGGGAGCCTGCTGGCGGTGGAGGGAACCTGACAGCTGGAGTTGCGCAATATCAGCTTGCCAGCGCGTCTCTGTGTGTATATCGCCTATTTGCAGGCTGCCCCACGCGCACTGACGTACGTCTACAGTACTTTCTAGCCAGGGCTGCAGCAGGGTTGTTCCAGATAGCTGGGCGGCAGCATTGACTGTGCCTGCTAAAGGCCTCTTCAGTGCCACATTAAAATTACCGAGTGAGAAGTCTTTTATGCGTAGCTGCAGCGCTTGGTTAGGATTTGCCGACAGCGTACCAGCAATGCTCACTTGCTGCGGACCATGACTCAGAATCCAGTCTTGGAACCGAACCCAAGAGGCACCCACTGTAATGCGATTGTTAGGCGCTATCTGCCACGCATGCTCATGATTCATTATTTCCGAAGGACTAAAAGTAATTTCAGTAGTATCCTCAAGGATTTTGGCTTGGCCCTCTAACTGTAGGCGATAGGCCGCGTCGTGGTGGGCTATCGCCTGGCTAAAGTGTATTTGGTCGTTGTGCCAATTGACTTGTAGTGCCAAATCACATGTTTCTTCTAGCAACGGCCACTGCTGTTGTTGAGAGGCTAACTGTGCAGTAGCAGACAAGGTCTGAGTATGTTGTGCTTGCTTGGCTAGTAACTTCAACGATGTCTCTCTCCACTGATACTGGTTCCACTTTAGCGAAGCAACAGCGGGTATGTGTAACTGTAGCACAGCCTCCCGAGCTTGCGTGAAGCTCCCCTTCACCATGGTATCAGGCGCTATGAAGGCGTTAGGTGCTATCGTGTGGAGTAGCGGATTGAGATCCTTACAGTGTAGCCGGTAGTTATAAGTGTACGGCGTGGGCTCTGCTTTGCGTGGCTTTGGGGGTATGTGTGATAAGCGCTCCTGGTAGCTTTTCACAAACTGTTGTAAATCTTTGATCAGTTGAGTGCAGGTAACGTCTCCGCTAGCCTGCACATTAAGCCAATCCGAATCTAAGGCTAACGTACTGTGCCCCAAAGTATTGTCTACCTGCGCACGCAAGTGCTTGAGATATAGGACCTGCGCAGATTGTTTGAGCAGCGCCTGCTCCAGCTGTAAGTCAGCTTGCAAGTTATCTGGGGCTAACCCTGTAAGGGCTACTTTGAAGCGCATGGCTAGCGTTGCTGGATACGGTGTCAGCCGCAACGCTTTTAGAGAAGCTTGCTGCAAGTCACCTTTAACAGATACCACTTTAGGCGTGGCATTTAGGTCTATGGAAGCATCCGCCTGCAGCTTGAGCAATGGGTCTTTGATGGTGAGCTTGCCCCGAAAAAATCGCCGCGCGAACTGGCCGTGCGTGTACACATGTTCATAAGTGTGTCGCTGGTACGTCAACTTATCTACATGCCCTTCTAGCTGAAAGTGGGCTGTGTCTAACGTACATCCTTTACCATCGATGCGTCCTTGCATGCTAATGCGTTGTAAAGCTGGGTAGTTGCATAGCGTTCCTAAGTCAAAGTCTGCCGTAGTAATTGTTCCCTTGTAGGCGATGTTGGGGAAAGCCTCTTGCCCTGATAGCTCCACATCAGTAATCAGTTGTCCCAGGTCTGTGTCGAACGTTGCCGCCACCTGAATATTTTTAGCAGTGCCCCCGAAGCTGCCTTTCAGCTGTATCCTGTCCAGCTTTGTTACTGTCTGGTGTAGCGGCTCACTGATGTATGGCTGCAGGTCTGCAGCGTGTAGCGTCCCTTGCTGTAGCACGGCGCTGAAGTGTACGTCTTCAGGGCGAGGAAGCCCAAAGAGGCGCACGCCGCCTTGCAATGAACTATTTTTCTTCCCAAAGCCTATCTCACAGTCCACAAGCTGTAGGTCACTGACGGGACCTGCTACTTGGCCACTCAACCGGTACTGGGCCTTGTGCTGCTGGAAGTACGGAACAAAGTATCCCAGTTCCTCAGAGGCTAATACCATCTTTTGCATACGCAGCTTCAGCTTTAGGTGCTTTGCCCAGTTCCTTGCCTGCAGTAGCTGATTGTAGGTTACGTGAACATGACCTTGCACATAGCTTTGCGCAGTTTGTAGTACCAGCGATTGTAGCTCGATGCTCTGTGGCGTGACGGATGCGGTGCCACTGAGCTGCTTGAGTACTAAGGGTAGCTGTGCATGCCGCCCTGATAGATGCTTTATGTGTGCTTGGAATGCATCATCCCGTAGCTGAAGCTGGTCGAACTGGGCAGTTAGGTCGTGTAGGTGCAGGGAATGGGTAGTATCTGAGAGCTGCTGCAGTGCAGCGGGGGGATTGTAGAGAATGAGTTGGCAGTTACGGAACGTTGCGCTCTGCACTATCCAATGCGGGAACGTTGTATGGGAACCCTTGTCGCAGGTGTTTCCTGGATACTCAGTCAGGCGCGTCCCTAGCAGAGCGATGTTGAGTATACCTGTTTTGTTTTTGCGTAGCTGTAGCTGCGCCTCTTCTACAGTGATCTGCTTTAGCGCTGTTCTGGGACGAATGAGTAGTCGTAGAGGGTTAACCTGTAGCTTTATCTGATGGGCAGAGAGCATCTCGTGCCTGTCCGGGTCTTGGACTTTGAGGCCTTTAATGACTCCATAACAGAACCAGCGCATCTGGAATTGCTCATGGGTGATCGCAAACTGTGTAATGTGGCTCAGGTGCAGCAGCAGTCGTGCAAAGAGCTTGTTCTGTACGTATGGAACTTGCAACGTCACCAAGCTAGCTACAATGAGACCTAGCAATGTCCTCCAGATAAATACCAGTATCCTGCCGATCCTTTTTTTCATTAGCTTCGTGTGTTTGTGCCAGCGCAGTTCACTATGTCCCCTACTATCCTCGCCATAGAATCCTCATGCGACGAAACAGCGGCTGCTGTAGTGCATTGTGGCGAGGTCGTGAGTAACGTAGTAGCCACCCAAGCAGTCCACTCGTCTTACGGAGGTGTAGTTCCAGAGCTGGCTTCTCGTGCGCACCAGCAGCATGTAGTTCCCGTAGTAGATCAGGCGTTACAGCAAGCCAAAGTTACGCTTAATATGCTCAATGCCGTAGCTTTTACACGGGGGCCTGGGCTACTCGGTGCCTTGCTGGTAGGTACATCCTTTGCCAAGTCTATGGCGCTTGCGCTGGGCATTCCTTTGATAGCCGTGCACCATATGCACGCTCATGCATTGGCTAACTTCATTGAACCTCCTGTGCCCTCCAGCTTCCCCTTCCTGTGCCTCAATGTTAGTGGTGGTCACACGCAATTAATCTTGGCCAAAGACTACCTGGACATGCAAGTACTAGGTCAGACACAAGATGATGCCATAGGCGAAGCTTTCGATAAGGTAGGGAAATGTATGGGACTTCCTTATCCTGCTGGACCACTCATAGATCGTTATGCACAGCAAGGCGATCCGCATCGATTTACCTTTCCCAATACCCGCATGCCCCGACTAGACTTTTCATTTAGCGGCATCAAGACTGCGTTCCTTTATCTCTTGAGAAAGCACATAGCGCAAGACGCCAGCTTCGTCAGCAAGTATCGCAATGACTTGTGCGCCAGCATACAGTCGGCCCTCGTAAATATGGTGTTAGAAAAACTAAAGCTGGCAGCGGAGCAGACAGGGATCCATACCATTACATTGGCTGGGGGTGTGGCAGCGAACTCAGGCCTGCGACAGCAACTGCGTCGACTAGCGAAGGCCGAGGGCTGGGAAGTGTTTATCCCAGCTTTGGAATTCTGTACTGACAATGCTGCCATGGTGGCAATGGCAGCGCACTATCAGTATTTGGCAAAGGACTTTTGTAGCCTGGACACAATGCCGAAACCTAGGTGGCCGATAAACCCTACTTGAGCGAAGATGAGCTCATGCATGCCATGGGGAGTATTTCAAATGCCTGGCCACCAGCGTGACGAAGCCTCCTCAATGTTTCCTCGGTGAGGAACGCACAAGAAAGTACCGCTACCGCTTCATTACCCGCAGTCAGCTGTAGGCTTGACAGATACCTAACGGCGAATGGAGTAAAATCTTCACCTGTAGAGTACATTCATAGTGTGTACTTCGCATCTATTGACGCCTCAGCTGTCCCATATCTCTATGTCACTCTGCTCCCGCTTCCCGTTAGTAAGAATCACGATTGCCTTTGCAGGAGGCATATGGGTAGCCCACTACTGCCACATTGATGGACGGGTGGCATTGAGTAGCCAAAGGATGTTGATGCTGATGTACTGCCTTGCTGTAACCATCACGCCTACTACTGCGCTGCACGCTAGGGGTCCTTGGCTAGGGCTGCTGGGCCTGAGTAATGTCTTCGTGCTGGGATATTTGTATATGTGGGCTAGCTATCCACAGCATGATACCCGCCATCTTTTGCAGTCTGATGCGCGTATAGAGGCCTACGAAGCTGTTGCGCTTGAGGACGCCCGCGTAAAACCTTTCTACAGTAATGTGGTAGTGGCGGTGCGCAGGATACGTATACGAGGTACCTGGCAATGCGCTCGAGGACGCGTGAAGATATCTTTCCATCCCACCAAGCGGCTCAGTATACAGTATGGCCAGGTACTTCTTGTACGGGGGAGTCCCCAAAGGATACATGCCACTTCTAATCCTTACGCCTTTGACTATGCAGCCTTTCTCCGCTTGCAGCACGTTTATCACCAACACGCTTTGTCCAAGCCCACGATTGCTGTTCTGGCATATCGGCCACCCAACTACATACAGGCTTGGTCCCTGCGAGTCTTGCGTTACTGTCGGAACACACTCACGCGGTGCATACCATCTCCCGACGTGCAGGCCATAGTACTTGCCCTGTTGTTAGGCCAGAAGGATGCTCTGGATGCAACTGTGCGAGCAGCTTATGCAAATTCAGGCACTATGCATGTATTGGCTGTGTCGGGTTTGCATGTAGGCATCCTTTATTGGCTCATTAACGTACTACTTGGACTCCTCAAACCTATTTACTGGCTTCGGGGGTTACCATCGGCACTTGGTATCGCTGCACTTTGGTTTTACGCATTCATGACCGGGTTATCCCCTTCTGTATTACGGGCCACTATCATGTTTACTTTTGTAGCATTGGCTAGTCTGTTGGGCAGACGGAGCAATATCTACAATACGTTGGCTGCTTCAGCCTTTCTGTTGCTATGTTGGCATCCACAGTGGCTCTTTGCAGTGGGTTTTCAGCTTTCTTACTTAGCCGTACTAGGCATTGTATACCTACAGCCGCGTATCTATGGCTTATGGCCTGGAGTACACCGAGGCCTTCGCAAGCTTTGGTTGCTGACGTCTATATCTATAGCCGCGCAGCTAGCTACCACGCCCTTGAGCCTATATTATTTTCATCAGTTTCCTGTCCACTTCATTGTTGCGAACTGGGTAGTGGTGCCTGCCGCTTTGTTGACTTTGTGCTTAGGCCTGACAACGTTGGCTACTAGCGGGTGCCCTCCGGTCAATAGTGTAGTGGTCTGGGCACTTCAGGCAGTGGTTGGAGGTACCCATTCGTTTGTAGAGCGCGTACAAAGGCTTCCTTACAGTGTCGTAGGCAACGTGTACCTAGATAGTATCATAGTGTTCTTGTTGTATGCCTCACTGCTCGCATGGCTCTTGCTCATGCGTACCCGTCGGTTTAAGTATCTGCTGGCCGTCAGCTTGTGTTTTTTCTTGCTGGTGGGCACGGCATTGCGGGACCACCTTGCACAGATGAGGCAGCGCCGGATGGTATTTTACAGCATTCCTCGCCATCGTGCCGTTGCTTTTATACGGGGGCGGCATAGCGTAGTCTACACCGGCATGAATGCGCTAGCCCCCCACAAGTACACGCAACATATTCAGCCGAGCCACAGTGCTTGGGGGATAAAAGACATAGCTTGCTTCACAACAAAAGAGGCAGCACAACAGCCTGCCGTTGCGCTGAAGATCTACCAAGGAGTAAAAGTAATGGTCTGGGAGGGCAAGACCTTCATTTTCATAGACAATAAGAACCATCCACTACCGCATTTGTCCTATAAGTTGCCTGTAGACTTCGTCGTAGTAGAGCGGGATGCTATCGCTGGTCTGCAAGCACTGCTCAGTCGCTTTAGTTTCGGTACCTTGGTTATTGGTGCGTCTAATACGCAGTCTTTGGCATCACGATTACAGGCTGAAGCTGAGCAGCGTGGCCTCAGAAGTCATTCTCTGCTGCAGCACGGTGCATTAGTAGTGACTTGGTGAAGCATGCAAGAGATATAGACAATGAGCTTCTGTACGAACTGTTGAACCTGAGGTTACACACTAATATTACATCCATGCCTGTTGTAACCGTGGGAGCGAGGATAGTGTTTTAAGAAAGCTCCTGAAAGCGTTAATTTTGTATGTGACTTATTAGATCATGAAAAAGTTACCCATTGGCATCCAGAGTATCCAAGAAATTATCGACGGCGGGTACGTGTATGTCGATAAGACAAATTTTGCATATCAGCTCATCTCCACAGGGAAGCATTACTTCCTTTCTCGTCCACGCCGCTTTGGTAAGTCCCTCTTCTTGAATACCCTCGCGGCAATCTTCAGAGGGAATAAGGAACTCTTCAAGGACTGTGCTATCTACAAGACTGATTATGACTGGGCAGTATATCCAGTCATTTCAATGAGCTTGTACAAAATATCTTCTCGTACCCTCAAAGATTTTGAAGAAGGACTCAAAAGAATGGTGCGTAATGCAGCTTCCCTACATCAACTCAGTGTTGATATTCCTACTCCACAAGAAGGTATTGATGCACTTGTAAAGGCCTTGTCGAAGAAGCATAATCAGCAAGTTGTCGTACTCATTGATGAGTACGACAAACCCATCATTAGTAATCTAAACAATCTCACGGTGGCTGAGGACAACAGGCAGCTTATTCGGGAGTTCTTTGGTACGCTCAAAGAGCTTGATGAGTTTCTCAAATTTACTTTTGTCACAGGCATTAGTAAGTTCTCTAAGGTATCTCTCTTCTCAGGAGGAAATCATTTAGATGACATCACTATGGATCCAGCCTATGCGACGATGTTAGGCTACACTGAAGAAGAACTTCGAGACGCTTTCCACGAACACATACAAGCTATTGTTAAAGCAAAAAACACTCCTCGGGAAGCTATCTTAACAGAAGTCAAACAATGGTACAATGGGTATCGGTTCACAGAAGATACAACTTGTGTGTACAATCCTTTTTCTACCCTCAAGTACATGAGGATTCGGCAACCCCAAAACTACTGGTACGACACCGGCACGCCTTCGTTCTTGATAGAGCAGACCCAGAGGTACCCCAAAAACTTACTCTCCCTCAGTGGCGTAGAGGTCTCGGCCAATCGGCTTTCTGGTAGCAGCAAGGTGGAATATATAGACGTTGCGACCCTCATGTTCCAGACGGGCTACTTGACCATCACGGACTATAGCGAGCTTGAGAGGGCCTATCGGCTAGACTTTCCCAATCGAGAAGTCCGAGAAGCCTTCCTGGACTCCTTGCTCAACGAGCTCACAGATATCGACTCCCTCTCGGTAATGCGTGCTGCGACGCAGCTCAGGGAAGCCTTTGAAACCCTTGACATACCAGCACTGATCAAAGCACTCAACATCCATTTTGCCAAGATTGCCTAGCATGCAGCTGATCTAGAGCAATATCTGCTGTCTGGTCTACCTTGAGCTCAAAGAGGAAAACGTACTTAGGCATTTGTACTACCATATCGATGCGGCCCCTGCTAGTAGCTTCTTCGACTTTGGTTTCTATACCGGACCTCTCTAGGAAGGTGAAGAACACAGCTTGATAGAACCCTTCAGAGA
>JBCBHC010000022.1:0-9306 GCA_038526075.1 Bacteroidota bacterium
CTAACCCCCATGCCTATGGGGGTTAGGCGTGAAATGTTAAGCAATCTTTCAAAATTTACAGACGGCATCGACGTCGAATCAATTTCACCACAAACTCAAGCCCCTGCCCTGCAGTCCATTTTTCTATTCCATCTGCTGATTGTCGCAATGCGTACTACCATATATATTTGCGCAATCTAAAACAACGCTCTGAACTTATGCATACTAACAAATACCTTCACCGTCTCACGATAGTCACCCTGGCGAGCTGCCTGGTAGCGCTGAAGGGGCCTACCTTGGTCAACAACGACGCTGCTAAAGCTTCCCCTGCACCACCAGTCACTTCTGCTTTACTCCCCGCAGTACCTGATACGACCAACCCCAACTTCGTCCATGCTGCGCAGATAGCTACTCAAGCGGTAGTTCACATCAAAGCCAAGCAAGATGCCAAAGTGGTACAAATGCCAGAAGGTGCGCATCCGCTAGAAAGGCTTTTCAGAGAATTCTTCGGGTCAGAGTTTGATTTAGGCCCTAGAGAATATAAGAGCCAGCCCAAGCAGTCTGCGGGCTCAGGCGTGATCATGAGCAAAGACGGCTACATCATCACCAACAACCATGTGATAGACGGGGCTGATAAGGTAGACATAACGCTCAACGACAATCGCCAGTATACAGCCCGGATAATAGGCCAAGACCGTGCTACAGACTTAGCGCTCCTCAAGATCAAAGAAAAGAATTTGCCCTACTTGGTGTTTGGTAACTCAGACGAAGCCCTTATAGGCGACTGGGTATTGGCGGTAGGGAATCCTTTCAATCTCATCTCCACAGTCACGCAGGGGATTATCAGTGCCAAGGCGCGGGCAATCAACCTGCCGAAGAGTAACGAAAAGATAAAGCTAGACACCTTTATCCAAACCAGTGCCGCCGTCAACCCTGGCAATAGCGGTGGGGCGCTAGTCAACTTAAAGGGAGAGCTCATCGGCATCAACACTGCTATCTCAACGCCTACAGGGGCCTTTGCAGGCTACTCCTTCGCGATACCTTCCTCGATCGTAGAGAAAGTCGTCGCAGACCTCAAGAAATACGGAACAGTACAGCGGGCAATCCTAGGGATTATCATCCGGAATATGAATGCAGAGCTAGCGAAAGAGAAGCAGCTCACGCAAGTAAGTGGTGTGTACATTGTAGATGTCCACAAGCAAAGTGCTGCCGCAGCCGCGGGGTTGAAGTCTGGCGATATAGTGACTGCCATTAACGGACGAAAGGTTAAAAATACATCGCAGCTACAAGAGCAAATAGCGCTCTACAAACCCAACGAAAAAATTAGGGTTACCTACCTCCGTAAGAATAAAGAGCGGACGGTGACCGTTACCCTGAAGCTTTTGTCAGAGCCAGTCAAAATTGTTGCCAACCAAAGTGCCATAGAAGTAGCTGGCGCAACGCTTGAAAATGTAAGCAAGGCTACGCAAGAGCGGCTAAAGATCACTGGAGGGGTACGGGTGAAGGCTTTGAAGAAAGGGGCTTGGCAAGAAAAAGGTGTGCGAGAAGGCTTTATCATCACCGCCATCAACCACACAAAAATCACGGACATACAGCAGCTCACCCGCGTGCTAAAGCAGTGCCAGGAAGAAAGCATCTTAGTGGAAGGCATTTACCCCGATACTAAAAAGAAAGATCGTTACGGGCTCCCTTGGGATAGCACACAGTAGAGTGGACGCAGCACATTTTGGCGATTTTAGTTCATACAATTTAACCTAGGGCGGAAGTTACTTCCGCCCTATTACGTTATCCCGCTCATGGGTTGCATATCATTGGTTCATCGAGTGCTTTAGAGCCACCCTTGCAATCATTTCTGTGGTTACCCGGCCGCCTCATTATCTCAGCACACAATAGCCAATGCTATGTGCTTGACGCTTAGCAAACCCCTCCTTTACGAAGGATGAGTGGCCCGAAGGCCAGGGTAGTCAGCAGCTGAACTACTACTTATTCTCTAACAACTCCATAACTAGTCTCTCATGTTCGAAAGCTTAAGCCAAGGTATAGAAAGTGCTATCAAATCGCTGAAGGGGCAAGGCCGCATCTCAGCCATTAACATTGCTACCACGGTCAAAGAAATAAGAAGAGCCTTAGTCAAAGCGGACGTACACTACAAAGTGGCCAAGCAAGTCACCGATGCCGTAAAAGAGAAAGCACTGGGCATGAATGTATTGACAGCTGTTTCGCCCGGGCAGCTCTTTACCAAAGTCGTCAACGAAGAACTTACCGCGCTTATGGGCGGTACCAAGGCTGACTTGCGGCTTGCAGGCAACCCCGCAATTATTCTCATGACAGGATTACAAGGCTCTGGTAAGACAACCTTTTCAAGCAAGCTCGCTGCCCATTTCAAGAAAAATAACAAACGTGTCCTGCTGGTAGCCTGCGATGTATACCGGCCTGCTGCCATAGAACAGCTAAAGGTGCTCGGCGAGCAGATTGGCGTAGAAGTTTATGCGGAACCTGACAACAAGGACACCTTACAGATAGCGAAAAACGGTATACAGCACGCCAAAACCCACAAAAACCATATAGCCATTGTAGATACTGCCGGGCGGCTAGCGGTGGATAATGCAATGATGCAGGAGATTGCGGCACTCAAGCAAATGTTACAGCCGTCGGAGACACTCTTTGTCGTAGATGCTATGACAGGCCAGGATGCTGTCAATACCGCTAAGGCCTTTAACGAACAGGTGGACTTTGACGGTGTAGTCTTGACCAAGCTAGATGGTGATACCCGCGGTGGGGCAGCCCTGTCTATTCGAACGGTAGTAGATAAGCCCATCAAGTTTATTGGCATTGGCGAGAAGATGGATGACCTAGATGTCTTCTACCCAGAGAGGATGGCCGGTAGAATCCTTGGCATGGGCGACATAGTCTCGCTGGTGGAACGTGCAGAGCAGGTTTATAGCGAAGAGCAGGCACGTAAAATCAACAAAAAGCTTCGTCAGAATCAGTTCAATTTTGAAGACTTTATAACACAGCTTAAGCAGTTCAAGAAGATGGGGAATATCAAAGACCTTGTGGGCATGATCCCCAGCATGAGTAAGCTAGCACAAGCTGGCGAGGTAAAGGAAGATGCTTTCCGGCCCTTTGAGATCATGATATCGTCTATGACCCCTTACGAACGTACACATCCTGACGCTATTACAAAAAGCCGCCGCACAAGAATTGCGCAAGGGAGTGGCCTGTCATTATCCGAGATCGACAACCTAATTAAGAAATTTGAGGGCATGCGTAAAATGATGCAAAAGGTCAGCAAAGGAGGAGTGAAGCAAATAGCACAGGTGCTGGGACTGTAACCAGCCCGTGCATACTTGCCTAGCCGTTTGCTTGCCTGGCGCAGCGCTACTAGGACCATCCTAAACGCTTTGTAAACCCCAAGTCTTTAGTCATGAGAAAAGCAGCAATTATTGCGCAGGTTGCGCAAAAGACAGGCATCAGCCAAGCCGATGTTAGACTCGTATTGGAAGTCTTTCTACAGGCTATTGTGGAGGCGAATAAGCTGGGGGATAAAGTGCATCTAAGGGGGTTTGGGTCCTTTGAACCACGCAAGAAGTCCGCTAAACTTGCCAGGAATATCGCCCAAAACACTGCTATACTCATTCCCGAACACTATGTGCCTGGCTTTGTCCCTTCCAAGGCCTTCGTAGATCAAATTAAGGACGCACTGTGATGCAGCGCTTACTACTGACTACCAGAGGGCAAGAGGAAAAGTCCTTAAAAGGTATTACCTTCGCGACGCTTGTATCGAAAGTGTACATCGCCTCTCCAATAGTGCTAGCAAGCTCGGTTTAAGCATCGACCGGATAGCTTGATTATACAACCAGTACGTCGGTAGCGAGGACAGCACAGAATAACTTGAAGTGAAGATAGGACTACTTGGCGGCTGACCACACTGGTTTTCATCCATCATCCTTTTGCAGAGCAAGGAGTCACGCCGAGTAGTCAAGAAAAAATTACCCATATGCCTTGCGGTAAAAAAAGAACCAGACATAAAATTGCCACTCATAAGCGTAAAAAACGTTTGAGGCAAAACAGACATAAGAAAAAATAAGTTCAAAAGCAGGTGCTGATACGTAACCTGCTTTTTTATAGTCCTCTAAATGGTAAAAACCCTCGTCTTCAGACGAGAAAGCCTTCAGGCCTTGAACTTGAATCTAATCAACTTCACATTATTAGCTTGGGTAGTATTCGTTAGTGTATTGACTTGCTATGCCCTGTTAAGTATTAGTTATGGCTCTTTAGAGTAAAAAAACAGGGCTTCTAGCCCAAAACTGAATCCACCATCTTCTGATGGTGGTTCTTGAATCTATTGGACAGCCTAGGAGCTGTCCTGTGTGAAACTAATGGACCTATTGCCAAAGTCTATTTACAGAGAACTCTACAAAGCGTGCTTACCCAACCAAAGGCTGAAGTATGTATCAGATCATAGTAATGCAGTACGCGCCATCAGCGCCTTAGTATTACTGAAGTAGCCGACCTAACGACGCTTACACCGAGAATAACTTTGGCAGCAGGTCCATCTTAAATATTTGAAAGATTGACCAACGAACTTGTTATCAACGCCAGGAAAGATGGCTTCCGGATAGCATTGCTGAAAAACAAAGGACTACTCGAATATCACATAGACGAGAAGGACAATAAGTTTACCGTAGGAGACATCTACCTAGGGACAGTAAAGAAACTAGCCCTGAGCCTTAACGCGAGCTTTGTAGACATCGGCTATAAGAAAGACGCTTTCCTGCACTACTCCGACCTAGGGCCCCAGTTTAAGTCACTGTGCAAATTTTTGCAGCTCGCCAAGCGCGGTCAAGCCCCTGGTGATGACCTGGGCGCTCTCAAGCTCGAGCCCAGTATCGACAAGCTGGGAAAAATCTCCAGCTTGCTGTCTAGAGACCAGCAAATACTTGTACAAGTAGTCAAGGAGCCTATCTCCACCAAAGGCCCACGCCTCTCTGCCGAGCTCTCTATCGCTGGGCGGTACATGATTCTGGTGCCCTTTATCGACTCTGTTAACGTATCTAAGAAGATTGTGAGTGGCGAGGAGCGCAAGCGCCTCGTACGCCTCATTAACTCCATCAAGCCTCAAAACTTTGGCGTCATCGTCAGGACGGCTGCCGAAGGCAGGGAAGCTGCGAAGCTGGACAAGGACTTGAGAGATTTGCTTAAAAAGTGGGAAGAGGGCGTAGAAATGCTGGAAAGTGCTGAGCCTAGGGACCGCATCATCGGAGAAATGAACAGAGCATCCTCTATTCTGCGGGATATGCTCAGCGAGTCGTTCGATAACATTGTGGTAGATGACCAGGTGGCTTACAACGAAATCAAGGCATATATCCAAAAAATTGCTCCCGAGAAAGAGAGCATTGTCAAGCACCACCAAGGGAAGAGCAAGATTTTCGAGCACTTTGGTATAGAGAAGCAGCTGAAGGTACTCTTCGGGCAGACGATAAGTATAGAGGGCGGTGGATACATTATCATAGAGCACACCGAGGCCATGCACGTAGTAGACGTGAACAGTGGCAACAAAACGGTAGCAGCCGATGACCAAGACGAAATGATATTCAATGTCAATCTAGCTGCTGCCAAGGAAGTAGCGCGGCAATTACGCCTGCGCGACATGGGTGGGATCATCGTCGTGGATTTCATTGATATGAAGAACACCGAGCACAAGCGCAAGCTCCACCAAGCCATGAAAGACGCTCTGCAGCAGGATAGGTCTAAGTCTAAAGTCCTACCGCTCTCCCGATTTGGCTTGATGCAAATAACCAGGCAGCGCGTTAGACCAGAGATGAATGTCGCTACGCAAGAACAATGCCCTGCCTGTGGCGGCACAGGCAACATCGCCGCCTCTATCCTCATCTCAGAGAAAATCGAGCATAGCTTAGAGCTCATCTTTGCGCACCAGAACGAGTCAGGCGTCACCTTGTTCTTGCATCCCTATCTATACACGTATTTTATACATGGCTTCCCATCTAAGCAGCTACGCTGGCTATGGAAGTACAGACGGTGGGTCAGCCTACGAGCAGATTCATCACTCGGCATCACAGAGTTTCAATTCGTGAACAAGCAAGGAGATGCCATAGACCTCAATGGCGCGTGAGCGCAAAAAGTTTACTGACTGCCTAGCCGCCCTAAACATATCCCACACAGTATCAACTATGCGAACCCTCACCTTTAGAGAAGCACTCCAGGAAGCTATGAGCGAGGAGATGCGCCGTGACGCAGACATATTCCTGATGGGGGAGGAGGTAGCTGAGTACAACGGCGCCTATAAAGTGAGTCAAGGGATGCTTGACGAGTTTGGTCCTGAGCGCGTGGTAGACACGCCTATCTCTGAGCTGGGCTTTGCAGGGCTCGGCATAGGCGCTGCAATGAATGGCTTACGGCCCATCATCGAGTTCATGACCTTCAATTTCTCCCTGGTAGCGATAGACCAAATAGTTAACTCTGCCGCCAAGATGATGTCTATGTCGGGAGGGCAATTTCCTGTACCCATCGTGTTTAGGGGCCCTACAGGTAACGCCGGGATGCTTAGCTCGCAGCATTCTCAAAGCTTCGAAAGCTGGTATGCCAACTGCCCTGGCCTCAAGGTAGTTATTCCTGCTACCCCTTACGATGCCAAAGGGCTCCTCAAGACCGCTATCCGTGACGATGATCCTGTTGTGTTTATGGAGTCTGAACTGATGTATGGGGATAAAGGCGAGGTTCCCGCTGAGGAGTATACGTTGCCGCTAGGGAAGGCTAGCGTGGTACAGTCTGGTCAGGACGCCACGCTAGTGTCTTTTGGTAAGATGATGAAGGTAGCACATGAAGCCGCGGAAGCGCTGCAGCAGCGGGGAGTATCGGTGGAGTTGATAGATATGAGGACTGTCCGTCCCTTAGATGTGGACTGTGTTATTCAGTCTGTACAGAAGACACACCGTTTGGTCATTGTAGAAGAAGCATGGCCACTAGGTTCCATTGCCTCTGAGATTACTTACCAAGTACAGAAGCACGCCTTTGATTACTTAGATGCACCCATCCAGAAGGTGAACAGCGCCGACATTCCACTTCCCTACGCACCTACGCTTATTCAAGAAGCCCTTCCTAACACTGCTAAGGCACTCGAAGCCTTGAACACTGTGCTCTATCGATAAGCAGATGCAGAATAGCTTTGGGCAATGACTGGCGCCATGCCATTAGCCCATAGATCAGGTAATGATTGGTGGCTCAGGCGGCATTTTGGCGAGCATGTCCATCGCGTAGGCATCTTGTAAACGAAAAGGACCTATCTGCGTTCTGCGCAAGCTGGCCAGGTGCGCACCCACTCCTAGCCGCTGGCCAAAGTCTCGGACAAGGCTCCGGATATAAGTGCCCTTGCTACAGGCTACTTCAAATGCTACCCGAGGTAGGTCGACGGTGGTGAGCACAAAATGATGTACGGTAACACATCTTGGCTCCAGGGAGACTTCCAAGCCCCTACGCGCTCGCTTGTACGATCTAGTGCCATTGCGTTTCACGGCAGAGTGTGCAGGGGGCACCTGCTCAATGGCACCGACAAAGGCAGGCACCAGTTCCTGCAGGTCTTTGGGCGCAACATGGCTACACGATACTTCACTGTCAAAATCAGTCTCTAGATCTACAGAGGGCGTAGTCTTACCTAAAACCATTTCGCCACGATACACTTTGTCCATATCCTGGTACTGGCGTATGGATTTGGTGTGTAGCCCAGCACAGACGATGAGTAGTCCCGTGGCAAGTGGATCCAAGGTACCAGCATGCCCGATCTTTTTTACTCCCCAAGTGGTACGCAGTTTTTTGACAACGTCAAACGAGGTCCAGCGTAACGGCTTATCTACCAGGAACGTCGCCCCGCTGCGCCGAGTATAGCTTATTAGGGGATGGTGGTGGTCCAATGCAGTCCTCTCATGACTCATGCTTGTTTTGCAAGTATTCGTAGAGCTTGGCACGTATTTCTTGTGTAGATAAGTTGGCAAATAACGTCCCCTTCCTAGCAATTGAGATCTGACCGGTTTCTTCTGATACGATTAGGGTGAGGGTGTCTGATACTTCTGACATGCCAATGGCTGCTCGGTGACGCAACCCCCATTGGGGCGGGAGGTCTTGGCGCTCTGTGACAGGTAATATGCATCTGGCTGCGACTATCTTTCCATGCCTGATAATGATGCCGCCGTCGTGTAGAGGGCTTTTTGCATTGAAAATAGCGATGAGTAGCCGCTTAGATACAATGGCATCTATGAAGTCACCAGAGTCTTCGTAGAACTTGAGGTCGTCTTCATTCGATAGCACCATGATAGCCCCCGTATTGCTGCCAGCAAGTGCTTTGGCTGCATCCACAATAGGCGTAGTCTCTGTACTAGCCTTTCGGCCTTTCCGTCCCCAAGGCAATCGGCTTAGTAGTTCATTGCCGCCCGACGTAGTCTTGCCGCCAAGTAAGAATAAAAACTTCCTGATCTCTTGCTGAAAAAGGATGATGGCTGCTAAAACCCCTACTTCTCTGAATTGATTCAGAATAGCTGCCGAGAGCTCCATGCCCATTACCTCTACTAAGAAGTAGCTAGCATAAATTAAAATGAAGCCAATAAAGACCTTTACGGCCATACTCCCTGCTACCAACTTGTATGCTTGGTATAGTAAGAGACTGACTAACAAAATGTCTATGATGTCTTCTGGGCCAAAGTCTAGGAACCCCATATAAAATCGCATAGTATCATGTCGCGTGTAAAAAAATTTGGCCACGGGACTATCTCAGTGGCACTAGGCTATCTAAAAATGCCACGGCAGCGCACAAGTCCGTCAACCAAGGAGTCTCTGTGAGCGCGAGGTCAATACCTTCGGTAAGCTCTTTAGCGGCACATTGCAAGAAAGCATTGGCCTTTAGCATGCTTTGTTCTCTGCAGGCGTAATGCGCCCCATATTCTAGCCCTTAACTTGTTGTATGAAGGAATTAAGTACATGCTCATCACTTCAGACCCTAAAAATAACGCATCGGACGTGATAATGCAGCATCAAGTATAGCGCCTATTTTAGCCGCATAGAATGGCAAGATAGAGGTACTTCAGCGCATACATGATGTAAACAATCCATCCATTAAGTTGGCAAACTGTAAACAATTTTGTATCATGCGCGGATGAGTGATAAGTTGTTTGTGGCTCGCGTAAAAAGCAAGGAAATAGCTGAGTTGACATTAAAAAAATAAAACGCGATACACGGAGAGTTTGCATCACGTTGGTTCAATCAAGAGTAGTTGAAAGAGGGGTTATACGTAGAGGACCGTTCGTTACAGCAGCT